>JAYUQE010000068.1:0-16019 GCA_043756905.1 Burkholderiales bacterium
GTAGTACAGCTCGGCCAGGTTGCGCTGGCCATAGACCAGCGTGATGGGCTCGCTCCAACCGCGGCCAAGCAAATCAAGAATCATCGAACGCGGGCTGGACAGACCCGAACCGCCGGCCATGAACAGCAGCGGCTCGCGCTGCGACTCGCGCACGAAGAAGCGGCCATAGGGGCCGGTGATGGGCAGCGTGTCGCCCACTTTGAGTTTTTCATGCAGGTAAGCCGTGCCGGCACCGCCTGGCACAACGCGAACGTTAAGCTCAATCTCACCGCGGGCGTGCACATCGGCCGGCGCGTTGGCCACCGAGAACGGCCGGTCGCCTTCCACCCCCGGCAGGCGCAACTGCATGTACTGGCCGGCCTGGAAATCAAGCTCGCCATCGAGCTTCAGGAAGATGGCCTTGATGGTGGGCGTGAGGGTTTCGATGCGGCTCACCTTCGCGTTGAAGTCGCGCACGGCGATGATCCGGGCATCGGGGTCGTCGTCGATGTCGGCTTCAATCGTGGCGTCAGACAGCAGCGTGGTGCAGCAAGCCAGGGCCATGCCTTCATCGCGCTCAAAGTCCATCAGCGCGAAGGGGTTGGACACGCCGTGTTCCACCTCGCCGCCCTTGACCTGCACCTTGCAGGTGCCGCACAGGCCATGGCCGCAGGCATGGGGGATGTAGATGCCCTGGCGCAGCGCCGCATCGAGCAGCGTTTGGCCGTCTTCAACCTCGATGGTCGCGCCAAGCGGTTCAATGGTGAGTTGCTGTGCCATGGAACGAGCCGTTAGAAACTGTTGTGCCCCGCAGCGTTCTTGGTGCGGCTGCCTTCCAGCTTGGGGGTGTGAAATCGAATGAGTGATTTGTG
Organism: Burkholderiales bacterium; assembly: GCA_043756905.1. Classification (GTDB taxonomy): domain Bacteria; phylum Pseudomonadota; class Gammaproteobacteria; order Burkholderiales; family Burkholderiaceae_C; genus Rubrivivax. The sequence goes on from JAYUQE010000068.1 coordinate 852, forward strand.
CGTGAGCCCGTGATGCTCCAGCGACTTGCCAAAGTCAGGCACGAAGCGCTTGCTCGAATTGAACCAATGGGTGCGCTGCCAGTCGATCAATTCAAACTCGGGGTGCTCGCCATACAGCTCGGGCAGCACATCGCGCACCAGGGCACCGAAGGGCAAGGTGGGCGGCAGCGGCACGCAAAACGGCGCGGCGTACATGAGGTGGTTTTCCCAGCTCAAGTAGATGAGCCGCTTGCCGTAAAAGCGGTCTTCGGTGTCCTGTTGACGCAGCGGGTAGGCGCCCACCGTGCGCAAGAAGTCTTGCTGCGGCGCCGTCATTTCTTCACCTCATCACCGGCCTTGCCGCGCTTGCTCCAGTTGGCAAAGTTCTTGCGATCCTGGCTGGTGTTGAAGTCGCCGTTGTCTTCACCGCCGTTCACGCCGTAGTAGCGCAACACCTCGCGCACCGGGCTGTCGCCGGGCGATGCAGGGTTGATGTCGGGTGGGTAGCAACTGCCCTGGTAGATCTGGTGCACGGGCAGCCAGGCTTGCGACAGCTTGGCCGGTTCGTTGTCGAAGATCTCCTTGCAGTGAACCGAGCAGAAGTGGTACTTCATGCCGTGGTAGCTGCTCTCCTTGAAGCAGATTTGCGTCGGGTCACCGGGCTCGGTGAACATCATGGGCACCTGGCACACCTGGCACAGCATGGGCAGGACCTGGTTGAACCAGCGGCCCTCGCCACCCTTGGCCGCGGCTCGGCCCCAATGCTCGAAACGCGCGCGGTAGTGTTGATCAAAGCTTTCGGGGTACTTGCTCGCCAACCAGCTCATCTCGTCTTCAGTGGGCAGCCAGGTGTGAAAGGCGGCGGCATGGCTGTACTGGTAGAAAGTGCTCCAGGCCTGGTGGCTGATGTGGTTTTTGCCTTCGCAGGCGTCTTTCCAGCCCTTGGGTTCGCGGATGCCATAACGTTTCAGGTCAGCGAACAGCGCGCCGCCGTTTTCCTCGGCGTACATCTCCCAGGCTTCCTTCCAGCTCATCACGCGCTTGGGCAGCATGTAGTCTTGCATCATGGCCACCAGCGTGAGCAGGCGGTAGCCGCGCCAGAACCATTTGTCCATCCAGCGCTGCACGATGGGCACGTTGGCCGGGTCTTGTTCGAGCATGAACTTGATGCACTCAATGCCCAGGGTCATGTGCCGGCTCTCGTCGCTTTGCGCGCTGAAGCCGAAGGTCACCGTGCTCATGTCGCCGTTGTGCGCGGCGCCGCTCATGAAGGGCACGAACAGCAGGTTCGTCAACACGTATTCAAAGCTGAAGCTCACCGCGGTGAGAAATTCAAACGGCCCGCCCGAAAACGCATCCTCAAAAAAACTCTTTGGCACCGAGAGGTACCAGACGTTGTCGAACCAGTGGTTGGCGCTGTGCAGGCCGTTGTAGTACTTGTTGTAGTGGCTGATGGCGTGGGTTTCGGTCTGGAAGTGGCGCAGCTCGTCCACCGCCTGCATCTGCGCGGCCACGCGCGCACCGGCGCCGGTGAACTGGCGCCCGGCATGGCAGAAACCGCGGTGGGCGTAGTACTCCAGCGGCGTCACACCCTGAATGAACAGCTTCAGCGCATTGATGTAGCGCGCATCGGTCACGCCCAGCTCGCCGTGGTTTTGCGCAAAGGCTTCGATCACGGCGTAGAGCTTTTTTTCCTTCTCACCCTGGTACTTCCAGTAGGCGTCCATGGTCAGGCGGAACGGGTCTTCCCACTTGTCCCAATCGTGGATCACGATGCCTTCGTACTTGTCGAAGGGGAACACCTTGTCCATCGGCTGGTAAGTGGTGTCCCAATGCAGGCCGCGCGTGTTGGCGGCGTAGCGTTCCTTCAGGCCGAGCTTTTTCTTGCTGACTTTCGCGTCCATTGCGGTTCCTTGTTAACTCAGGCCAACGGCTTCGCGGTCGCTGACGGGGAAGTAGGCTTTATGCAAGATGTCGGGGTCGCTGCGCAGCCTGGCCGGCTCGCCGTCATACGACACGGTGCCGCGGCTCATTACGTAGACATGGTCAGCCAGCGCCAGCGCCAGGTGCGTAAACTGCTCGATCAACAGGACACCTACGCCGCCGGCTGCAATGCGCCTGATCACCGGCACCAACCTGGCCACGATCAGCGGCGCCAGGCCGAAGCTGAGTTCGTCAATCACCAAAAATTTGGGCGGCACCACCATGGCCTGGGCCAGGGCCACCATTTGCTGCTGGCCGCCAGACAAATCGCCCGCGGGCTGGTTCAGCCGTTCCTTCAGTTCAGGGAAGAGTTCCAACGTGCGTTCAAGCGCGGCGTTCAACTCACCGCGAACCAGCGCACCGCCGGCCACGCGCAGGTTGTCGCGCACGCTCAGTTCGCGCAGCACCTGGTGGCCTTCAGGAACGGTGGCAATGCCGCGGCGGCGAATGTCGTCGGCGTCACGCCCGGCCAGGTCCACACCATCCAGCCAAATCTCGCCAAAGGCCGGCTCCACCACGCCGGCAATGCCCAGCACGGTGCTGGTTTTGCCGGCGCCGTTGGCCCCCATGAGTGCTGTGATCTGGCCGGGTCCAACGCGCAGCTCAATGGCGTGAACCACTGCTTTGGTACCGCGCACCATCACCAGGTTGTCCACGCGCAAGGGCGTGCCCACTGTTTGGCTGATCTCGTTCGTTGTCATGCCACTCCCATTGCGGCTTCCAAGGCGCTGAAGTCACCCAGATAGGCGCGCTGCACTTCGGGGTCGTTCAGCACTTCTGCGGTGTTGCCCAAGGCGAGCAGCTTGCCGAAATCAAGCACCATGGTTTCATGGCAGCAGGCGGCAATCAATTCCACGTCATGATCAACCAAAAACACCTGCGCGCCGCAGTACAGGTGAATGCTCTTGATCACACGCTCCAGGTGCGCAGACTCGGTGCCCGACAAACCCGCGCCGGGCTCATCGAGCATCACCAGCTTGGGCCGGCCGATCACGGCCTTGGCGATTTCGCCCAGGTGGCGCTCCTCAGTGGAGAGCTCGCTGCCGCGGCGGTTGATGCGGTGGCTCAGACCCACGAAGTTGATGGCGCCGAGCACAGCCTTTTCTGCCGCGGCCAGACTCTCGAACGCTGCATGGTCGGCCACGGCGAGCACGTTTTCCTTCAGCGTCAAATCTTCAGCAATCTGGTCAGTCTGAAAGGTACGGCGCAAGCCCAAAGCAGCGCGGCGGTGCGGCGCCACACCGGCCAGGCTGATGCCATTTACGCTCACGCTGCCACGCACCGGCACCACAAAGCCGGACAGCACGTTGAGCAGCGTGGTCTTGCCCGCGCCGTTGGGGCCGATCAGGCCGACGATGGGGCGTTGCAGCTTGACGGTGAGGCCGTCAATCGGCTTGACGCCGCCGAATTGCACGCACAGGTCGTTGATCTCGATCATGTGTGGCCTAGCGATACGCAGCAAAGGGCTTGGGAAAGCGTGCGTCGATGCGCGCGCGCAGCGGCAGCACATGCGGGTACAGCGCTTGTTCAAGCAAGGCCTTTGCCGCCATGGCGCCCCAGATGATCGCCAGCCCCGCGGCATACGGCACATCGAACACGCCGTTGGCCACCCAGCCGACGAACAGGCCGATGAACAACCAGTTCAAGGCGCGCTTGAGCAAGCGATGGTCGGGCACCAGGCCCAGCGTCTCTACCGCGCGCGCCAGGCGCAGTGAGGCGGCCGCTTCCAGGTCTTCAGCCCCGTCTTGCACGCGCTTGCCAAAAAAGCCCAGCAGCAGCCAGCACACGCCGGGAATGGCAATGCGAAACAGCAGCGCGATGAGTGCGATGAAGAAGGCCCCGGCAAAGCCCGCCTGGCCGGCGGCCACCGCAATGCCCGCCACCAGCACGGCAATGAGCAGCCAGCTTGCCGCGCCTTCGACGATGCGGCTCATGCGCACGAACTTGAAGAAATCAGCCAACTGCCCGGCCAGGCCCTTGCGGCCCTGGATTAACGATACGAGCAAGGCAAAACCGTAGAACGCATTGGCCAGGTTGCCGTCCACGCCATGGTCATTCAACAAGGCCGGCAAGGCGCGGATCAGCAAGCCTGCAAACAGCGCGCCCACCCAGTGGTAAGCGCCGCCCACGATGGTGAGGGCAAAGAGAAGAATGGACTGCGCCACCGGGAAGCCGGTGTCGTCCAACTGCCCGTTCAAGCCGGCCAGCAGCCCACCGGCCAGGCCGGCCAGCGCGCCGCCCAGCGCAAAGGCCCAGGCCTTGTAGCCCACCACGCTCACGCCGGCGCTGATGGCCGCGGCTTCGCTCTTGCGAATGAGCGCCCAGGCGCGCCCGGGCTTGGTGGCGCGCTGCCATTCAATCAGCGCCAGGCCCGCCGCCAGCCAGAACAGGGTGTAGCGAAAGTAAGCCGCGTCACTCGTGGCCAGCCAGGGCCGCTCGATCAAGGCGCGCTGGCCGTTGACGACCTTGCCGGCCCAACCCGGGCCGCCATCAGGAAAGCCAATCACATTGATCACCACCTGCACGGCCGCGGCGATCATCAGCGTGAGCAAGGCCAAGTACAGGCCGCGCATGCGCAGCGCCGGCAGGCCCACGATCAAGCCAAACACGCCCGCCACCACGGCGCCGAGCAGCAAAGCTATCTCGAACGGTAACCCCAGGCCATGCACCAGGCGCAAGCAGACCCAACCGCCCACGCCGGCCAGCGCAAACTGCGCCAGCGACACCATGCCCAGTTGCCCATACAACAAAGCCACGGTGCCCGCCGCCAGGGTGAGGCAGGCCACCGTGGTGAAGGTGTTGAGCCAGTAGGCGGAAAGGATCAACGGCCCCAGCAGCGCGATGAGCGCAAAGGTGATGACCAGGGGCCGCACGCGCTGCCAGGTGCTGCCGGGTGGTGTGTCGGGGCGGTGTTTGTCGCGGGCCATGTTCAAGCTTCAGATCGTGTTCATTCCATGTGGCTGTTGTCGCGCGACAGGCCAATGCCGCCGCGTTGCTGCCACAGCAGCGCCAGGATGGCCACCACGAAGCCGGTGGCCGAGCCGTAGCGTTGAATGGCCGGCTCGAGTGAAGTTAACGCTTCAATCATGCCGATCAGCAGGCCGCCGGCCACGGTGAGCGTCAGCGAATTCAGGCGCCCGACCATGGCCGCGGCCATGGCGGGAATGACGAGGAAGGTGAGCACCACCGGGTTCAGCCGCACCATGTTGCCCATGAACAGGCCCGAGATGCCGGCCAGCAGGCCGGCCAGCGTCCAGGCCCAGGTGTCGATGCGCTTGATGCGCACGCCCACCATGGCACTGAGCAGGCGGTTGCTTTGCAGCGCGCGCATGCGCAGACCAAGCGGTGTCTTGAGCAGCAGCCAGGTGATGGCCGCCGTGGCGCCAAAGGCCAGCAGCAGCGCCACCAGGCGGGTGTGGCTGATGAGGCGGCGGCCGTCGAATTCGATGCCGCTGCTGTCTGTGGGCAGCACCAGGCGGCGCGGGTCGTCGCCCCAATACCACTGCGCAATGCCCATGATCATGAGTGCGAAACCCAAGGTGGCCATCGCACGCACCACACGGTCTTGGTGTGTGAGCGAAGGCGCAATGAAGCGCCCATAGCCCCAAGACAGCAACGTGGCGCTGCCGATGCCGGCCACCCAGCCCAGCCAGTCGGCATGGTCCAGATCGATCACCTGCCAGCACACCATGGCCGCCAGCCCGCCCAGCGCGCCGTAGGCAAAGTTGACCACGCCGCTGGCACGGTAGAGCACAACGATGCCCACGCCCGACAAGGCGTAGACAGCGCCGACGCTCAGGCCAACGACGAGGAAGGGCAGCAGGGTTTCCATTTTGAACCGGGTAAGCCGGGCCGCGTTGGTGCGCGGCCCGGCTAACTTCATCAGTTAATGAGTCCGCCCTTCTTCTCGGCTTCCAGCACATCGGCCAACTCGCCGTCCTTGCTGGTGTAGCACTCGGTCAAGGTCTTGAAGCCGCCTTCCTGCAGCAGCGCGGCACGGCCCTGGTGATTGGGCTGGTGGCGCTCGCCGGGGCCGAAGTACCAAGGCGCGCACATCATGTCGGTGCGGAAGTTGACGATGCCTTTGAAGGCGTCATGCACCGACTTGCGGTCGATGGTGCCCTTGATCTTCAGCATGGCTTCGGTGGCCACGCGGGCTGACAGGTGGCCGGCTTGCGAGAAGCTGTCGCGCGGGTCTTTCTTGTCGGCGTACTTGTCCATCACCGCCTTCCAGTTCGCCATGTCGGGCGTCTTGGCGTCCATGGGTTGCAGTTCCATGTGCACAAAGGCCTTGCCTTGCCAGTACTTGCCCACAGCCTTGGGCATTTCAGCGTGGTAGGCGCTGGTGGGCAGGCCCCACTTCATGGTCTTGCCCAGGTCTTGCTGCTCGGCCGCCGTCATGATCGGCAACATCATGCCGCGCGGCATGCCCAGCACCACGCCGTCGCTCTTGGCGGCGGAAATTTGCAGGGCAATGGCGTTGCCGTCGAGCTTGCCCGGATCGAAGATCACCGTCTTCACCGTGATGCCGGCGGTCTTGCCATAGCTTTCAACCCCGCCACAGACCCAGTCGCCAAAGCCCGGGATGCCCGGGGCCACACAGGTGATGCTCTTGAGCTTGTGGGTTTCAACGATGTACTGCGCCGCACCCACCGTGCTCTGGCGCGGGCCGGAATTGAACGAGACATAGTTCTTGCCGAAGAAGCAGGCGCGTGGCACACCCACGCCGGAAATGACGGCCACGCCTTCGGTTTCATAGAGCTTGTTGTTGGCACCGCACTCCACAAAGCTGGAACTGCCCACCATGCCCACCACCTTGGTGTCTTTCACCAGCTTGCTCGCGGCCTGGCTGGCGACTTCGGGGTTCCAGGTGTCGTCTTGCACGGTGTAGTTCACGGGCCGGCCGTTGATGCCGCCGTTTTCATTCACGCACTTGAAGTAGGCCGCCGCGGCGCGCGATGAAGACGAAAAGTCTTCGGGCCCGGTCTTGCCGACCACGGCGCCAATTTGAATCGGCTCGCCGGTGGCCTTCTTGCCGTTGGACAGGCCGCATTTCACTTGCGCCAGGGCCGGTGTGGCCAGCAAGGCGGTGGCCGCAGCCAGGCCAAACATCGTGAGAGATTTCTTCATGATTTGCATGTCTCCTCAAAAAACGCTTTGCTGGGCCCGAAACGGTAGAGGGCAGCCACCGGGGCGGGCACCAGGGCCCACGGCACTGCAACGGAAGAGATCAGCCGCAAGAGCCGCGCAGGCCCTCCAGCCCCGGCGTGCGAAAACGCAGCACCGACTTGTGATGGAAGCCTTGCGCCGCCAGCGTTTCACGCGGTTTGGGGGTGAACAGGTTGGCCGAGCGAAACCACTGCACGCCGGGCCAGTGGATGTGTGCGAAGTCAGGGTGTTCGCCGTACAGCCGCGGCAACACGCGGGCGATGACATCGGCAAAGCACATGTCGGGCAGGGGAATGGCCAGTGGCGCGCAGAACATCATGTGCTCATCCCAGCCCACATAGAGCACGGGCTGTGGAAAGCGCAACACGGCGTCGCGCGCAGCAAACTCATAGGCACCGATGGCGCTGACGCTCATGTTTGCCCCCCGGTTTCGGAGTACCGCAACCGGCCCCCCGAGGGGGCCGCCGCTTGCTTGGGACGGCCCGGCGCGGCGCGGCTCACAACTGCCCCTCCTTCGCATCCTGCCCGCCGCCCCATTCCTCGAAGTTGCGCTGGTCTTCGCTGCCGGCAAAACCGAGGTTGTCGCGGCCGTGGTTCAGGGCGTAGTAGTCAAACACGGCGGGCATGGGCTCGAAACCCGCTGCGCCAGGCTTGGCATCGGGTTTGAAGCAATTGCCCTGCATGATCTGATGCACGGGCAGCCAGGCCTGCACATATTTCTGCGGCTCGTGCTCGAAGATTTCGCAGCAGTGGCTGGAGCAGAAGTGATAGGCCTGGCCGTCGTGTTCGGTTTCGCGGTAGGCCACCCGGCGCGGGTTGCCGGGCTCGGTGAAGAACATGGGTATCTGGCACACCTGGCACAGCATGGGCAAGGTGGCGTTGTAGAAGCGCTTGCCTTCGGCTTCACGCTGGCCGCAATGCTCAAGCCGCGGCCGGTACCAGCGGTCAAAACTCGTGGGGTACTTTTCGCTCAGCCAGGCCATTTCTTCAGGCTGCGGCACCCAGGTGTGAAAGGCAGCCGCCGCGCCATAGCCGTAGAACGTGTTCCAGGCCTGGTGGCTGATGTGGTCTTTGCCGTCGCAGGCGTCGGCCCAGCCCTTGGGCAGGCGGATGCCATAACGTTCCAGATCAGCGAACAGCGCGCCGCCGGCTTGTTCGGCGTAAAGCTCCCAGGCTTCCTTCCAGCTCATCACGCGCTTGGGCAGCATGTAGTCCTGCATCATGGCCACCAGCGTGAGCAGGCGGTAGCCGCGCCAGAACCATTTGTCGATCCAGCGTTGCACGATGGGCACATTGGCCGAATCTTGTTCGAGCATGAACTTGATGCATTCAATGCCCAGCGTCATGTGCCGGCTTTCATCGCTCTGCGCACTGAAGCCAAAGGTCACCGTGCCCAGGTCGCCGTTGTGCGCCGCCCCACTCATGAAGGGCACGAACAGCAGGTTGGTGAGCACGTATTCGAAGCTGAAGCTCACCGCGGTGAGAAACTCGAACGGCCCGCCCGAGAACGCATCTTCAAAGAAGCTCTTGGGCACCGAGAGGTACCAGACGCGGTCAAACCAATGCGGCGCCTCGTGCAGCCCGTTGAAGTACTTGTTATAGGTTGACAGCGCGTGCGTTTCGGTCTGGAAGTGGCGCAGCTCATCAGCCGCCTGGAACTGGCAGGCCACGCGCACGCCGTCGCCACTGAACTGCCGGCCCAGGTGGGCAAAGCCGCGGTGGGCGTAGTACTCCAGCGGCGTCACGCCCTGCAAAAACAGCTTGAGCGCATTCACGTAGCGCGCATCGCTGATGCCCAACTGGCCGTTGTTCTGCGCAAAGGCCTCAATCACCGCGTACAGCTTCTTTTCCTTCTCACCCTGGTACTTCCAGTAGGCATCGACCGTCATGCGGAACGGGTCTTCGAACTTGGCCCAGTCGTGGATCACGATGCCTTCGTATTTGTCGAAGGGAAACACTTTGTCCATCGGCTGGTAGCTGGTCTGCCAGGCCAGGCCGCGCGTCATGGCGGCGTAGCGCTCCTTCAGGCCGAGCTTTTTCTTGACGGTGCGGGTGTCCATGTTTCGATGTGCCCGCTCAGTGCTTCCAACTCAGGGTGAGCTGGTCATCGTCTTCGTCGATGTTGCCCGACAGCGTGACCAGGTTGATGTGGATCTGCTGCAAGTCGTAGCTGCGGCCCACTTGTTCTTCGATCGTCTCGCGCTTGATCACCAGGCGCTGCGGGCAGTCGATCTTCACCAGGCCGGGCGAGTACACCGCCTTGGCCTCGGGGTTGTCAGCCAGGATGGCATCGACCACGGGCCGCGACTCCTCGTTGGCTTGAAAGGCAATGAAAACGTTTGACATGAGCAGGTGGCCGGTTCTATCTGTTCTAACTATTGGATTGACTTCAAAGGAGGCCGGCCTTCTTGCAGCGCGCATCAAACGCCGCACGGGCCACAGCAAGGGCGTCTTGCCCCTTGGCGCCCAGTGCGATTTCAGCCACCGGGGCCAGGGCCGACTGCACCCGGTCACCCCACTGTTTGGCCCAACCCGCGATGAGCGCCTTGTTCGCGGGCGACTCCGCGGCGGCGACCTTCACCACGGCATCGATCCAGCGCGTGGTTTCGTCATGCCATTCGGGCATGAAGGCGGTGAGCATGGCAATGGCCGTGCCGCCATGGTCGTTCAGATACTCATCCACAAAGCTGCCGTAGATGAGTGGGTACAGCATGCCGTCCAGCGCCAGGTTGTGCGCCACGAACAACTCGAACGGGTCTTTCACGACCAGGGTGTCTTCGACATGCCGGCGCAGCACCTGCCAGCGCGGGTCGTTCAGCCAGTCGTTCTTGCCGGCATCCAGCACACCGGGTTCATCAAGTGCCAAACCCAGGCGCGTCAAGAACTGGGCAATGCCCAATTGGTCCATGGCATGAAAGGTGGCCGGTGCGGTGAACGCCGTGCCATAGCCATAGGCTGCTATGAAGCAGTTGTTCATGTTGCCGGCCCAGGCCACATGGCGCAGCGGCATCATCACCGCGCACACCTCAGCGCGCAGGGCGTCGGGCAGGCGTGCCAGCAGGCCGCGCGCATCAACGAACTGGTATTGCGATTCCACCGCCTCTTGCTGGCGCGCGCGCGCCATGGTCCAGGTGGCGTAGTAGTACTGGCGCGGGTCGCGCAGCACGTACCAGTCTTTCAGCACCACGGCGCTGCGCGAGGCATCGAACAACTCGTACTGCGGCTCCCAGGTGGGGCGGTAGTGAAAGTTGGCCGTGGGCTGCGCGCCCAGCGTAGCTTCTTGATAACGCGAGGCCGGTTTGTCGCCACCGATGTGCCGCGCCACATGCGCGAAAGTGTGGCGCAGCGGTTTGATTTCGCGGGCTTGCAGGTCGATGCTGGTCATGACTGATTTCCGGGTTCTTCTTGGCCAGCTTCGGCCGGCCAGGGCAAGGTGTGCTCACGCACGCAAAAGGCGTCGAACGACGGGCTGGGCAAGACCAGTTCTACCGACAGATCGGGCCAGCCGATGGCAAATTCGAAGCGCACCAGGTCACCTGGCCCGCGCTGCAACACGCGCACGAAGCGCTGCGTCAGCACTGAAGGCGGCACGGCGGGTTCAGGCGGCTGAAGGGGCATCAATGCGGCGCTGTTGACCAAGGGCGCGAGCATCTTGCAATGCCTGTGCCCATACATCAAGAAAACACTTTAATCTCGATAAAAGAAGGGTTTGTCCTAGGAATCAGCCGCGTCACAGCCCGTGAGCCCATGCCTTTTTCGATAGAACGTAAGGGTATTCATGCACGGTCTATTCTTGCGAAATCACCATTAGACGAACAAACTCCCTTGCACTTCATCAAATCATCACATTCAAGATCAGGGCTCACCGGCAGTTGATTTCTAGTTGTCAACGCAATCTCGATAATTCAAGCAACAAGGCACATGGCCATAAACCCGCCCGCCCTGCCGTCTGACGCCGATTTGCGCCGCCTGGTGCACTTTTCGGCGGGCGACGGGCGCATCTGGCTGGCCGGCCAGCGCATGTTGTTGCTGCATGCCGAAGCCCTGGGCGGCCTGCGCCGCGAGTTGATGCAGACCATTGGCCGCGACCAGACGCGCCGCGTGTTGATGCGCGCGGGCTATGCCTCGGGCCAGCGCGACGCCGCCCTGGCGCGCCAGGTTCGGCCCAAGGGCACGGTGTACGAGCAGTTTTCAGTGGGCCCGCAACTGCACATGCTGGAAGGCGCGGTGCAGGTCACGCCCGAGCGTTTCGAGATCGACTTCGAGCAAGGCACGCACCTGGGCATCTTCCGCTGGGATCATTCCTGGGAAGTCGAGACGCACGTGCGCGACTTCGGCCCGCAAGAGTCGCCCGTGTGCTGGATGTTGATCGGCTATGCCTCGGGCTATGTCAGCGCGTTCATGGGCCGCCCGGTCATCTACCGCGAAGTGGAATGCAGTGCCTGTGGCGCGGCGCATTGCCGCATTGAAGGCCGGCCACTGGCTGACTGGCCCGACGGCGAACAGCTCGGCCACGACTACGACGCCGACTCGCTGCTTGTGCGCATGGAAGACCTGCACACCGAGGTGGAAACGCTGCGCTCGTCGCTCGCGCCGCGCGACGACCTGGGCGAACTCATCGGCCAATCGCGCCCCTTCCGCCGCGCCACCGAATTGCTGAGCAAGGCCGCGGCCACGCAGGTCACCGTGCTGCTCACCGGCGAAACCGGTGTCGGCAAGGAACGCTTTGCGCGCGCCCTGCATGCCATGAGCCCGCGTGCGAGCAAGCCCTTCGTGGCGGTGAACTGTGCGGCCTTGCCGGCTGACCTGATCGAGAGCGAACTCTTCGGCGCCGAGCGCGGCGCCTTCACCGGTGCCGCCGCGGCGCGGCCCGGGCGTTTTGAGCGCGCTGATGGCGGCACGCTGTTCCTGGATGAACTGGGCGAGATGCCCCTGCCCGCGCAGGCCAAGCTGCTGCGTGTGCTGCAACGCGGCGAGGTGGAGCGCCTGGGCGGCACGCAGTTGCGCAAGGTGGATGTGCGGGTGGTGGCGGCCACCAACATCGACCTCGACGCCGCCGTCGAAACCGGGCGCTTCAGGCGCGACCTGATGTACCGGCTGAACGTCTACCCGATCCGCATTCCGCCGCTGCGTGAGCGCCCCGAAGACATCGCCCCGCTGGCGCTGAATATGGTCAAGCATTTCATGGCCGTGCACGGCAAGCGCGTGGCCGGCCTGAGCGACCGCGCGCTCGACGCCATGCGCCACCACCCCTGGCCGGGCAATGTGCGCGAGCTGGAAAACTTCATCGAACGCGGCGTGATCGTGGCCGGCGCGGGCGAGTCGATCGACGTGGGCGACCTGTTCCCGGCCCTGCCTAGACAAGTGGCGGTGACGGTGAATGCCGCCGGCGCCTTGCAGCGCGACGTACCGGCCGACCTGGCCGCCATCTTCGATGAAATGACCCAGCGCGGTTTGGACATCGGCACGCTGGAAGACGGCCTGCTGCAAGAAGCCGTGCTGCGCGCCGATGGCAACCTGGCCGCAGCGGCGCGCGCCTTGGGGCTGACGCGGCCGCAGCTCAGCTACCGGCTGGGGCGGCTGCGCGAACGCGAGCAAGGCTGATCATGGCCAAGAAGACTTTTCTTCAGCTTGTGAGCGAGGTCGATGCCGCGGCGGCCAGCGGCAACGGCAACGGCAGCCGCACCCTCATCGAACGCGCCTACGGCCAACTGCGTGACGACATTGTTGAAGGCCGCCTGGCTCCTGGTGAGAAGTTGCGTGTCGAACACCTCAAGGCGCGCTACGGCGTGGGCGCGGGCACGCTGCGCGAAGCCATCACCCGACTGGCCATTGACGCCCTGGTGCAAGCCGAAGGCCAGCGCGGCTTTCGCGTGGCGCCCATGACGCTGGCTGATCTGGAAGATTTAACCCGGCTGCGCATCCACATCGAAATCGAAGCGCTGCGCCTGTCGATCCGCCATGGCGGCGCAGCCTGGCGTGAGCAGTTGCGTGCGGCGTATGACGATCTGTCGGCCTTTGAACAACCCGTGCGCCCAGAGCAGCGGGCTGAATGGGAGTTGCGCAACACCTGCTTTCATGAAACGTTGGTGTCGGCGCAGGCGTCGCCGTGGACGACCAAGGTGCTGCGCCTGCTCTCGCGCCACGGTGAACGCTACCGCGGCTTTGCCATTGGCCTGGCCGACAGTGGGCGCAATGTGCACGACGAGCACCGCAGAATTTTCGAGTTCGCCATGGCCGGGCACGAAGCTCGCGCTGCGCTGGCGCTGGAAGCGCACATCCGCGCCACGCCCGACTTGCTGTTGCGCGCCGCGGCAGCGTCGCCGCAGTTGTTCGCCCGCGGGCAGGCCGCAACCTGAAGGAGCCGCATGAACGTCCTGTTCATCATGTGCGACCAGCTTCGTGCCGACCACCTCTCGTGCTACGGCCACCCCAAGCTGCACACGCCGCATCTCGACTCGCTGGCCCAACGCGGCGTGATCTTCGACCATGCCTACGTGCAGTCGCCCCTGTGCGGGCCTTCGCGCATGAGCTACTACACCGGCCGCTACATGCATTCGCACGGTGTGAGCTGGAATTTCGTGCCGCTCAAGGCCGGCGAGATGACGATTGGCGACCATCTGCGCCCGCTCGGCGTGCGCTCAGTGTTGGTGGGCAAGACCCACATGCGGGCTGACCAGGCCGGCATGTCGCGCATGGGTATCGACCCGAAGTCACAGATTGGCGTACGCATCGGCGAATGCGGCTTCGATGCGTTTGAGCGCGATGACGGCCTGCACCCTTTCTCGGGCCACGACCCCGACCCGCAATACAACCAGTACCTGCGCGAGCACGGCTTTGGCGGCGCCAACCCCTGGGAAGAATGGGCCAACACCGTGACCGCGCGCGATGGCAGCCTGCATTCGGGCTGGTTCCTGAAGTACAGCAACTTGCCCGCGCGCGTGCCCGAGGAGCATTCCGAAACGCCCTACACCACGCGCCGCGCGATGGACTTCATGCGCCAGGCCGGCAGTGAACCTTGGGTGCTGCACCTGAGCTACATCAAGCCGCATTGGCCCTATGTGGTGCCCGAGCCGTATGCCAGCATGTTCAAACCCGAAGATGCGCTGCCCGTGGTGCGCAGCGAAGCCGAGCTGCACCACGCGCACCCGGTGTACGAGGCCATGACCCACCACCGCGTCTCGCGCGCCTTTGCGCAACCCGGTGTGCGCGATGCGGTGATGGTGGGCTACATGGGCCTGATCAAGCAGATTGACGACCAGATCGGCGTGCTCATGGCCTTCATGCAAGAACGCGGCTTGGCTGACAGCACCATGATCGTGTTCTGCGCCGACCATGGCGACTACCTGGGCGACCATTGGCTGGGCGACAAGGAAATGTTCCACCAAGCTGCCGTGCGCACGCCGCTGATCATCGTCGACCCCGATGCCCGCGCTGACGCCACCCGCGGCACGCGCTGCCAGGCGCTGGTGGAAGCGGTGGACCTGGCGCCAACGTTCCTGGATGTGTACGAAGGTGCCCCGGCGCCGCATGTGTTCGACGGCCAATCGCTGCGGCCCTGGCTGTTTGGCCAGCCACCCGCGCGCTGGCGCGAGATTGCCGTGAGCGAATGCGACTACTCGTTCCAGGATTCGCGCATCGAACTGAACACCCCGGCGCGCGAAGCCTGGATGCGCATGGCCTTTGATGGCCGCTGGAAGTATGTGTTAACCGAAGGCTACCGGCCCATGCTGTTCGACTTGCAGCAAGACCCGAACGAGCTGCAAGACCAGGGCGCCAGCAGCGCAGCAGAGCATGTTGCCGCCCGCGCCCGGCTGCACGAAGCCCTGTTCCGCTGGGCGCGCCAGCCGCGCCAGCGCGTCACCATTTCAGACGAGGTGATTGAAAACACCGAAGTGCAGGCGCGCGTGAGCGAAGCCGGCATCTTGATCGGCTATGTGGATGAAGCCGACCTGGCCGCGCAGCGCCAGAAGTTCAAGCCACGCTTTGCGTCGAGCAACCCGATCGTGAAGATCACGCTCGACAAACTCGTCACCC
>JAYUQE010000069.1:0-16017 GCA_043756905.1 Burkholderiales bacterium
GCCCAGGTGGGTGAGGCTTGCATCATCAACACCGGCGCCATCGTCGAGCACGATTGCCAGGTCGGCGCCTACAGCCACATCGCGCCGCGCGCCTTGCTCTGCGGCGGCGTGCGCATCGGCGCGCAGTGCCATGTCGGCGCCGGCGCCGTGGTGCGCCAGGGGCTGAGCCTGGCCGCGGGCACGGTGGTGGGCGCCGGCGCGGTGGTGATCCGGTCCACGCACAGCGCCTGCACGCTGGTGGGCGTGCCCGCACGCAGCATGGAGCTGCACGCATGAAGCGCTGGGAACAAACGCTGATCGGGCCCGACACCAGCCTGCGCGACGCCCTGGCCACCATCGACCATGGCGGCTGCCAGATCGCGCTGGTGGTCGATGCGCAACGCCACTTGCTGGGCACGCTGAGCGATGGCGACGCGCGCCGCGGCCTGCTCAAGGGCCTGGCGTTGAGCGACCTGGCCACGGCCGCCATGCACCGCACCCCCACTTGCGCGCGAGCGGGGCAAGACCGCCCGTCCATCCTGGCCACGATGCGCCAGTTGGGCCTGCACCAGATACCCGTGCTCGATGCCGCCGGCGTGGTGGTGGGCCTGGAAACGGTGGACGATTACCTGGCCACGCCCGAGCGGCCGCACAGCGTGGTGATCATGGCCGGCGGCCTGGGCACGCGCTTGCAGGAACTGACGCGCGACACGCCCAAGCCCATGCTGCGCGTGGGCGCACGGCCCTTGCTCGAAACCATCGTGCGCGGCTTTTCCGAACAGGGCTTCCGCCACTTTTACTTCGCCGTGAACTACAAGGCCGAACTGATCGAAGAACACTTCGGTGATGGCGCCAACCTGGGCGTGCGCATCGAGTACCTGCGCGAAAAACAGCGCCTGGGCACCGCCGGCGCCTTGAGCCTGCTACCCGCATCGCCCACGCAGCCCGTGGTGGTGACCAACGCCGATTTGCTGACCAAGGAAGACTTCGGCCGCATGGTCGAGCGCCATGAAGCGTCGGGCGCCGATGCCACCATGGCCGTGCGCGACTATGAAATGCAGGTGCCCTTCGGCGTGGTGCGCGAACGCGATGGCCAGATCGAGGCGATTGAAGAAAAGCCGGTGCAGCGCTTCATCGTCAGCGCCGGGATGTACGTGCTGTCGCCCGCGGCACTGGCGTGCGTGCCGCGCGAACAGTACCTGGACATGCCTGCCTTGTTTGAAACGTTGGTCGAACGCGGCCTGCGCTCGCGCTGCCACCATACCGACGGCTACTGGCTCGACATCGGCCGCCTGTCCGACTACGAGCGCGCCAAGCTCGACTTTGCCGAGGTGTTCCCGTGATCAACGGCGGCCAGGTGCTGGCCGTGATTGCTGCGCGCGGCGGCAGCAAGGGCCTGCCGGGCAAGAACATCCGGCCGGTGGCCGGGCGGCCGCTGATCGCCTGGAGCATCGCCGCCGCGCAGGGCTCGGGCAGCATCGACCGCACGGTGCTGTCGTCGGACGATGCCGCCATCATGCAAGTCGCGCAGGCCTGCGGCTGCGACGTGCCGTTTCGCCGCCCCGCACACCTGGCCACCGATGAAGCCACCAGCATCAGCGTGCTGCTGCATGCGCTGGATGAACTGCCGGGCTTCGAGTTCGTGGTGCTGCTGCAAGCCACCTCGCCGCTGCGCAGCAGCGCCGACATTGACGCGGCCTGCGCGCTGCTGGCGCAAAGCGGCGCCCCCGCCTGCGTCAGCGTGTGCCTGGCCGAGCAAAGCCCGTACTGGATGGTTCGCCTGGGCCCCGGGCATGAACTCCAGCCACTGTTTGAAACCCCCGCCGGCGCCACGCGGCGCCAGGACTTGCCCGCCGTGTACACGCTCAACGGTGCGGTCTACGTGGCGCGCACGGATTGGTTGCGCCAGACCCGCAGCTTCATCAGCCCGCAGACCGTGGCCCATGTGATGCCCGCCGCGCGCTCGATCGACATCGACACCCTTGAAGACTTTGAAGCCTTTGCCAAGGCTGTAGCCGAAAACGCCCATGCATAAATACCCGCACCGCCGCCCCATCGACCTGGCCCCGTTCCGCAAGGACGAGCCCGACAGCACCCGCTACGGCCTGCCCTTGCAGGTGGGCTTTTGCCGCCGCTGCGTCATATCGAACCAGCGGCCCAATTCGGCCGTGGAGTACGCGCACACCAAAGACAGCAAGAAGCTCACCATCAACTTCGACGCCGAAGGCATTTGCGACGCCTGCCGCATGGCCGAGCAAAAGCACGGCAGCATCAACTGGCAAGCGCGCGAAGAACAACTGCGCGAACTGTGCGACCGTCACCGCAAGCATGACGGCAGCTACGACTGCGTGGTGCCGGGTTCGGGCGGCAAAGACAGTTTCTACGCCGCGCACATGCTGCGCACGAAATACGGCATGCACCCGCTCACCGTGACCTGGGCGCCGCACATCTACACCGAATGGGGCTGGCGCAACTTCCAGGCCTGGCTGCACGCGGGGTTCGACAACTTCCTGTGCACCCCTAACGGCCGCGTGCACAGGCTGCTGACGCGCCTGGCGGTGGAGAACCTGTTCCACCCGTTCCAGCCGTTCATCTTCGGCCAAAAGGCGTTGGCGCCGAAGATGGCCCTGCTGCACAAGATTCCGCTGGTGTTCTATGGTGAGAACGAGGCCGAATATGGCAACCCGATTGCCGACACGCAAAGCGCCAAGCGCGACTGGTCGTACTTCACGTCTGATGACAAATCGAAGATCTACCTCGGCGGCACCTCGGTGGCCGATTTGCAGCAACACTTCGGCGTCGAGCCGTATGAGCTGCAACCTTATTTGCCGGCCAACCCCGAAGCCATCGAGCGCGAAAAGGTGGAAGTGCACTACCTGGGCTACTACCTGAAGTGGCATCCGCAGAGCTGCTACTACTACGCGGTGGAGCATGGCGGTTTCCAGGCCTCGCCCGAGCGCACGCCGGGCACTTACAGCAAGTACAACAGCATTGACGACCGCATCGACGACTTCCACTACTACACCACCTTCATCAAGTTCGGCATCGGTCGCGCCACGTATGACGCGGCGCAGGAGATTCGCTCGGGCGACATCACGCGCGAAGAAGGCGTGGCGCTGGCCAAGCGCTTCGACGGCGAATTCCCGCAACGCTTTGCCGAAGAAGTCTTTCGCTACCTGAGCATTCCGGCCAAGGAATTCCCCCAGGCTGCAACCATGTTCGAGCAGCCCGACATGGACCGCGCCTACTTCGACAACCTGGCCGATTCGTTCCGCTCACCGCACCTGTGGCAGCGCCAAGGCGACGAATGGCAACTGCGCCACGGCGTGTGGCATGGAGAAGCCTGAATGGCCAATGTGCGCCTCATCGCGCGGCTCGACATCAAGGGCCCCAACCTGATCAAGGGCGTGCACCTCGAAGGCCTGCGCGTCATCGGCGACCCGCAGGAATTCGCGCGCCGCTACTACGAGCAGGGCGCTGACGAGCTGATCTACATCGACATCGTGGCCAGCCTGTACGGGCGCAGCAAGCTCACCGAGATCGTGCGCCGCGCCGCGCACGACGTCTTCGTGCCGCTCACCGTGGGCGGCGGCATCCGCAGCAGCGAAGACGTGAAAGAACTGCTACGTGCAGGCGCCGACAAGGTGGCCATCAACACGGCTGCGGTGCGCCGCCCCGAGCTCATCACCGAAGTCTCGCGCCGCTTTGGCTCGCAGTGCATGGTGTTGTCGATTGAAGCCAAGCAACAAGTGCCCGGCCGCTGGGAAGTGTTCACCGATTGCGGGCGTGAACGCTCCGGCGTTGACGTGGTGGCGTGGGCACGCCGCGGCGTGGAGTTGGGTGCAGGTGAAATTCTGCTCACCTCAATTGACCGCGAAGGCACGCGCAAGGGCTTTGACGTGGCCTTGACGCGCGCCGTGGCCGCGGCGGTCACGGTGCCCGTCATTGCCAGCGGCGGCTACGGCGAACCCGCGCACCTGACTGACGTGGTGAACCAGGGCACCGCCGATGCCGTGGCCTTTGCCGATGCCTTGCACCACGGCCGCACCACGCTGCCCGAATTGCGCGCGCAGGCGCTGCAAGCGGGCATTGCGGTGCGAAAGGTTTGAGATGGCGCCCGGTACCGAGATGCGCGTGACCATCGTCGACTACGGCATCGGCAACCTGTTCAGCGTCAGCCGCGCGCTGCAACGCTGTGGCGCTGAAGTCAGCGTCGCCACCAGCGCCGAGCAGATCGATGCCGCACCGCGCCTGGTGCTGCCCGGTGTGGGTGCGTTCGCCAACGGCATGCAGGGCTTGCGCGAGCGCGGGCTGGTCGAGCCGCTGCGCCGCTATGCAGCTTTGGGCCGCCCGCTGCTGGGCATTTGCCTGGGCATGCAGATGCTGGCCAGCACGAGTGAGGAATTTGGCGAGCATGAAGGGCTGGGCCTCATACCCGGGCAGGTTGTATCGGTGCCGGTGGTGGGCACGGGCGGCGAAGCGCTGAAGAGCCCGCACATCGGCTGGAGCGCGCTCGCCCCCAGCCCGCTGGCGGACTGGCGCAACTCGGTGCTGGCCGCCACCGTGCCGGGCACCACCATGTACCTGGTGCATTCGTTTCATGTCGTGCCCGACGCTGCCACCGACCTGCTGGCGCAATGCCGGCACGGCGGGCACGCCATCACGGCGGCCATTCGCCGCGGCAACGTCACCGGCTTGCAGTTCCACCCCGAAAAGAGCGGCGAAGCCGGCCTGGCGGTGTTGGCAGCATTCCTGCGCACGTGAGCCCGCAAGCGCCAGCGCTGCCCATGAGCCCGCCCGGCCGCCCGAAGGGAGAATCCCGTAGTGCGCAGCACGAAGGGTTACAAATAAACACGCGGCACATCGTCTCGGCCGGTGCGCTGTATGGCCTGGCCGATGTGGTGGTGCTGGCGGTGGGCGGCTTTCTGCTGCTGCCGCTGTATACGCGCACATTGAGCCAAGCTGAATTCGGCGCCTTCATCATCATCAAGGCCAATATCGACATCCTCAGTTGCGTGCTGCATCTGGGTCTGGTGTCGGCCGCAGCGCGGGTGTATTTCGATCATCGCCAAGCCGGCCAACAGGCGCAGTACATGGTTTCGGTGCTGCTGTTTTTCGGCCTGGTGTTGCTGGGCGCCACGGCGCTGCTGGCGCTGTGGGGGCCGGCGGCGTGGGCGCTGTTGTCGCCGGGCGTGCCAGCCTTGCCCTACCTGTGGTTCGTGCTGGCCCTTGCGGCGGCGGCGTTCATGGCGTCGTTGGCATCAACCTGGCTGCGGCTGGACGCGCGGGTGCGCGCATTCACCGCGCTGCAACTGGCATCAGCCGCATTGCTGGCGGGCTTGGCCACCGCCAATTTGGCCTGGTTCAAGCTCGGCCTGCCCGGCTTGTTGCTCGCCTTGCTGGGCAGCGCCATGTTGGGCGTTGCGCTGCTGCCCTGGCTGTTCGGCACGGGCACCAAGGTGCGCCTGGACTGGGCCCATGTGCGCGAGTCGCTGCGCTACGGCTTGCCCATCATGGTGGGCCTGCTGGCCTATGTTGTGCTCAACCGCATCTGCACCTTGATCCTGCAGCGCCACGTCAGCCTGGAAGAACTGGCCATCTTCGGCCTGGCCCAGCAACTCGCCTTGCTGGTTAGCCTGGCCGGCGCGGCCTACGGCAAGGCCATGCAGCCGGCGGTGTTCCGGGCCGAGGCGGCGCAGTTTGCGGCCCTGCTGCGCCAGGCCGCCCAGACCTTCTTCCTGCTCATGACCAGCGTCACCTGCATGGTGCTGCTGTTCGCGTCGGACATCGTCGCCGTGGTGGCCCCGCGCAGCTACCAAGGCGGCCATGATGTGCTGTTGCTGCTCATCGTGGCCAGCTTCCTCTATTCGGCCAGCCTCATTGCCGACACGGCGCTGCTGTACAGCCGCCGGCCGCGGGCCTCGGCAGCGGCCTCGTTGGCAGGCGCCGCGCTGGCCGTGGTGCTGGGTCTGGCGTTGATCCCGCAGTTTGGTTTGCTCGGTGGTGCCGCGGCCATGGCTGGCGCGTTTCTGGGGCTCACGCTGCTCAGCCACACCCTGGCGCGCCGCGCCACGGGCTTGTCTTTCCTGCACCTGCTGGCACCGGCCGGCGCAGCATGCTGTGCGGTGGCGCTGGGCGTGGCGTGGTTGCAGCGGCAAGCGCTTTCCTGGGAGGTGTCGCTGGCGATCCGCCTGGCGTTGGCCGCGGCCTTGCTGTGGGCGCTGCGTGCCGCCCATGCCCATCTCAACCGCGCAGCAGCATGATCGACACCCTCAAGCGCCGAATCGGCTTCAACCCCCTGGCCTGGCTGGCGGGCACGCGGCGCATGCGCGCGCAGGTGCGGGCCTTCGACACCGGCCTCGGCCCCCAACCGGGGGCACCGCGTGTGGCGGTGGTGATCACACCCTGGCTGGGCACCTCGATCCCTTGGTTTTCGCTCGCTGTGGGCCTGCTGCTGGCGCGCAATGGCTGCGCGGTGAGCTTCCTGCTCGACGACTTCCCCTTTGGCGGCAACGCGCTGCGCCACCGCTTCGTGCTGCGCTGCCTGCGATCGGTGCTGGGTCTGCTGCGCGGGCGCTTTGAAGTCATCGAGTTGTCCGCCCTGCAACCCACCGTGCCCATGGGGCCGGCGCAGCACGCCAGCATCGACCGCCTGGCGCGATTGAACACGGTGTGGCAACTGCGCGGCGAAATGGTGAGCGCCGGCCGCATGGCTTTTGCCGAACGTTGCAAACGCCAACTGGCTGCGGCTTACGGCGCCATTGCCCACCTCATGCAGCCTGGCGCGTACGACCTGCTGTTCGTGCCCGGCGGCGTGTTCGCCAGCTCCGGCATCTGGACCGAACGTGCGCGCGCGGCGGGCATACGCATCGGCAGCTACGACAGCGGCGGCTACGGCACGGTCATGATCGCCGCCAACGGCATCGCCTGCCAGTTGCAAGACATCCCAGCGGCCTTTGCGCAACTCAAGGCCAGCGCCACGCCGGCCAGTGAACACCACTTCGCCAACGAACAGGCCCTGGCTGAAATGGCCAAGCGGCGCGCCGGCACCGACACCTTTGCCTCGCAGGTGCCAGGCAGCCACGGCGGTGATGCGCGGTTCAATGGTGCGGTGGTGCTGGCGCTGAACTCGTCGTGGGATTCCGCGGCGCTGGGCTTGCACACGGTGTTTGACGACAACTCGCAGTGGATTGTTGAAACCGTGCGCTTCCTGCTCGACTACACTGCCGCGCCGGTCATCGTGCGCCAGCACCCGGCCGAGCGGTTGCCCATCGCCGCCACGAGCGACGACTACGCGGCCTTGCTGCACCGGCACATCGGCGCCCACCCGCGGCTGCACTTCATCGGTGCGGCCGAAAAGATCAATTCCTACGATCTGCTCGAGCGCGTGGCTGCGGTGGTGGTCTACACCTCCACCATCGGCATCGAGGCCGCAGCCGAGGCGCGGCCTGTCATCACGCCGTCAAGCTCTTACTACTCGAAGCTCGGCTTTGTCTGGCGCGCCGAAAACCTGGCGCAGTACCAGGCCTTGCTGCGCGATGCAGCGCTGGGCGGGCTGACCGTCACCCCCACCATGCAGCAGGACGCGCGGCTGTGCTACTACCTCACCCAATGCTGCAACTGGGTGTTTTCGCCGCTCAACCCGGCTGACTTCGCGGTGTGGAGCCGCACGCCGCTGGCGCAGTGGCATGCCGATGCCACCGTGCAAGGGGTGTTGCAGGCCTTGCAGGCCAACACGCCGGTGGCGCTGCTCAACCATGCTGCGCGCCTGAAGCAACAAGCCCACGATGAGCACCGCATTGCTGCCTGATCGCACCCCGGCGCCGCTTTCGGCGCGACGCGATGCGTGGGTACCTTGGCGCCGTGCCATGCTGCTGCTGGCCATGTTCATCAGCGGCGGCTCGCTGCTGTTTCCACGCCTGCCGCTGTTGCTGGCCATGGTGGCGCTGGCCCTGGTGGTCACGGGCCTGCGCCTGCCGCTGCGCCGCTCAATGTGGCCGTTATACCTGGTGCTGGCCACCGTGCTGGTGATCACATTGGCACGCCCAGGCCCGGTAGACGTGCATTCGCTGGCCATTCGCCTGGCCAACTTCTTCGGCGCCGTGATGCTGCTGCATGTTTACCTCAGTGCGCCGCCCGGCGCGCTGGCGCGTGACCTGGCGCCGCTGTTGCGCTGGATGGCGCTGCAGGCCCTGGCCACGGTGCTGCTGGCCCGTGTGCTGGGTTTTGCCTTCCGCCCCATTCAAGTGGGCGAGACCACCTATCAAACCTTGCTCGGCCTGTTCAACTATCACGAGGTCATCGAAGGCGCGAGCGGCCTGGTGCGCCCCGATGGTTTCTTTTTCGAACCCGGCGTGTTCCAGATCTACCTCAACCTCTACCTGTACCTGGCGCTGTTTGTGCTGCGCAAGCCGCGCCAGGCCGTGCTGGCCACGCTGGCGGTGCTGGCCACACAGTCCACCACCGGGGTGTTGATCTGCATGGCCTTGCTCGTGGCAGCCTGGCTGCAACGCCTGCGCCAGGGCCGCGCGCGGCACAAGCTGGTGGCGCTGCTGGCCGCCCTGGTGCTGGCCCCGCCCCTGGCGCTGCTGGGCAGCGCCAACATCATCGACAAGGTGTCTGGCGATGCCCAGGGTTCTTCATGGGCGCGCGAGTACGACTTGTTCACCGGGCTGAACATCATCGCCGAGCACCCCTTGCTGGGCATCGGCTTCGATCATGCGCGCTACCTTGATGTTGCAGGCCAGCTGGGCTTTGAAGACACCTTGCTCAGTGCCGAGGGGCTGGAAGACCGCGCCACGTCCAACGGCCTGGTCTACCTGAGCTACAGCTTGGGGCTTCCCATGGCGCTGGCCTTCCTCTGGGGCATGTTCCGCCAGACGCTGTTTCCCAACCGCTGGCTGGTCGGGCTGTGGCTCGCCTTGTCGCTGTTTGGCGAGGCCATCGTCTTCACGCCGTTCATCATGATGGTGGTGCTCAGCGCATTCGTTAGCCCGCGCCGGCGCGCCGCATGGCCCCTGGCAGCGCGCCTGCGGGGTGTCACATGATGCTGGTCTTTCGCGTGGCCAACGCGGTGTATGCGCGGCTGTTCCGCCTGATCTTTGGCTGGCGGTTCAAACAATTCGGCCGTGGCACCAGCATCGTCTTTCCGGCAGGCATCGAGGGTGCGGCCAACATTGCGCTGGGTGACGATGTCTACATTGCCGCGGGCAGCTATCTGGCCGCCGTGGCCCACACCGGCGCCAGCGAATGCCGGCTGGAAGTGGGGGCGGGCTGCCGCATCGGGCGCTTCAACCACCTCTATGCCACACAGCGCGTGGTGCTCGGCGCCAATGTGCTCACCGCCAACGGCGTGTACATCTCCGACAACCTGCATGGCTGGCGCGACCCTCACCGGCCCATCGTGCACCAGCCCATCGTGCAAAACGGTGTGGTCGAGATCGGCGAAGGCAGCTGGCTGGGCCACAACGCCTGTGTGCTGGGTGTGCGCATCGGTCGGCATTGCGTGGTGGGCGCCAACGCCGTGGTCACGCGCGACCTGCCTGACCATTGCGTGGCCGTGGGCGCGCCGGCCTTCATCATCAAGCGCTACGACCCGGCCATGCAGGCCTGGCGCAAGACCCACCCCGACGGCAGCTACGCGCTGATCCAACCAGTGCCATGAAAACGCGGCCGCGGCCGCACGGCGCACGCCCCTGAAATGAAGATCCTGCTCATCGGCCTGAAGTACCACGACTACACCAGCGAAATCATCAACGAGCTGGGTGTGCAGGGCCACACCGTCACCTACCACGACATCCAACCGCGCGACCTGCTGATGAAGACGCTGCGCGTGACGGCGCCGCAGTGGTATCGCCACCGCATGGATCGGCACCATGACCGCATCGTGGCCGCGGCCAGTGCGCAGCGCTACGACATGGTGTTGTTCATCCAGGTGCACCAGATGAAGTTGGCCACGCTGGCCGCACTGCGCCGGCAACAGGCCGGCGCGCAGTTCGTGCTCTACAACTGGGACTCGATCAGCAACCACGACTACCGCGCCCACCTGCCGCACTTCGACCGCGCCTACACCTTCGACCCGCAAGACGCCAAGGCTGTGGGCATCGCCTACCTGCCGCTGTTTTGCATCCCCAAGTTCCAGCACCTGCGCGTGCGCGAACAGGGCCGCCGCGCCGTTTACTTCGTGGGCAACATCGTCAGCCCGCAGCGCTATGCGGCGGTGCAGGCGTTCAAGCGCTACTGCAAGCAAGAGGGCATCGAGTTCAACAGCTTCCTGGCGTGCAGCACCTACGTGCTTTATCTGCTGCTGCGCCAGGGCGTGTGGCCGCGCGATGTGGCGCTGCGCTCGATTGCCACGCCGCGTTTCATCGCCATGATCGAAACCTCGGTGGCGGTGTTCGACTTCGCCAACCACCGCCAAACCGGCTACACCATGCGCACCATCGAAAACCTGTGCGCGGGCAAGAAGATCATCACCAGCAATGCCGGCATCTGCAACGAGCCGTTCTATTCTGACGATCGCATCCATGTCTTCGAAGGGCTCGACTTTTCAGGCGTGAAGGCTTTCCTGGAACTGCCCTTGCGCCAGCCCGAAGCCAAGTTCGCCGAATTTCACCTGGCCAGTTTCGTGGCCCACCTGGTGCGGGGTGGGGCATGAGTGTGGTGGCCCGCGCGGGCCGCTGCCTGCTGATCCTGCCCAAGAGCTTTTATGCGTTCACCGCGGTCATCGAGCGCGGGCTGCAACACATGGGTTACGAGACCGTGGTGGCCAACGACGAATATCCCTATGGCCTGTTCGGCCGCGTGTTAGGCCGCCTGGGTTTGCCGATTTCGCGCACGCTCACGCGCCGCGCGCTGACCGAGCAATTCCTCACCGGCCAAACGTATGAGTTGATCCTCATCATCAAAGGCCGTGGCCTGGATCACGACATGGTGACGCAACTGCGCGCGCACGGCCGCAGCGTCATCGGCTACCACTTCGATTCGTTCGGCTACGACAGCGGCCCCGCGCGCTGGTGCAAAAGCCTGCCGCGCGTGTGCACGTTCGACTACCGCGACGCGCATGCCCATGGCCTGCCGCTGGTTGAGTTGTTCAGCGCCCTGCCCGCGCAACCGATGGTGGCGCCCAGGCGCTACCGCATCTCGGCCATCATGCGCAACCATTCGCAGCGGCTGCTGTACCTGGATACCGTGATGCGCGCGCTGGGCACGCAAGACTCGTTCGTCTACATCCTGGAAGCCAACTTGCTCACGTTCATTGCCAACCTGGCCCGCCACCCGCTGCTGTACTTCAAGTACCGGCGTTTCATTTCGCGCCGGCCGCTGCCCTATGCGCAGTACGTGCAGGTGTTGGCCGATTCCGAGTTCACGCTGGACTATGCCCACCCGAAACAAACCGGCATCACCTTGCGTTGCTTCGAGGCCGCCAGCGTGGGCACCCGCGTCATCACGAACAATTCGCACGTGTTGAGCAGCCCGCATTTCGACGACACCCAGGTCATCGTCCACGCCCCCGGCGCGAACGCCGGCAGCCTGCCAGAGCGCATGGCCAGCCTCGCGCAGCAGCCCGCACGGGCGCGCCAGCGCAGCGTGCAAGACTTTTTGCGTGAGCTGCTCGGCCAGCATGAACCTGCGGCAGGCACGCCATGAGCATCCTGGTGGTGGGCGGCGGCAAGATGGGCTTGTCGCACCTGGCGATGCTGAACCGGCTCGCCGCGGGTGAAGATGTGGCCCTGTGCGATTCATCGCGCCTGACGCGCTATGTGTTCAACAAGCTGGGCTTCAAGACCTATGCCTCGCTTGAACAGGCCTTGCAGGCGCGCAATACATGGCAGGCGGCGGTGGTGGCCACGCCCACAGCGTCGCACCACGCGGTGGCCAAGGCCTTGCTTGAACGCTCGGTGCCGTGCTTCATTGAAAAGCCGCTGACCCTGAACCCGCAGCGCAGCCAGGAGCTGGTGGCCTTGCAGGCGGCCAGCGGCGTGGCCGTGCAGATGGGGCTGGTGCTGCGCTTCGTGCGAGCGTTCGTCAAGCTGCGCAGCGTGATTCGTGAGCAGACCCTGGGCCGGCCGCTGCACTACCGCGCAGCCATGCGCGGCAACGTGGTCACGCGGCCCGAACCGCAGGGCTGGCGCACCGATTTCAGCCGCGGCGGCGGCTGCCTGAATGAATACGGGCCGCACTTGCTGGACTTGTGCCGCTGCCTGTTCGGTAACGTTAGCACGCTGCAAGCCGCGGCGTTCGGCCGCGTGCATTCGGTGCGTGCCGACGACAGCGCCAACATCGAATGGCGCCATGAATCCGGCCTGGCGGGCACGCTGCTGCTCGATTGGTGCGACACCACCCAGCGCAAATCGGTGGTCGAGTTTGAGGTCGAGTTCGAACACGGCAGCGTGTCCGCCAACAACGCCGAGTTCAAACCCAGCCTGAAGCCCGGCGTGGCCTTGCCCGCTGCGGCGCAGGCCAGCCTGTTTGAGCCCATCACGCCCTTCCCGGTTAACTTCTATTTGCGTGGTGAGGAGTACACGCTGCAACTCGAAGCGTTTCTTGAGCGCGTGCTGGGGCGCAAGCTGCTGCGCGCCGACTTGCCCAGCGGCCTGGCCGCCACGCTGCAAGACGGCCTGGAGGTCGACAAGCTGATCAATGCCGCGGCCGCCATGGGGGGGCTGGGATGAGCTTTGGCCGCGTCATCCTGGGCGACAACCAGTTCCTGGGCATCAACCACGCCAGCCCGGCCAAGGCGGCGCAGTTGCAAGACCGTTTTGCCCGCACCGACGCGATTCTTGAAGTCATCGGCTTCGCGCACGGCGCCGGCATCCGCGACTTCATGTTCACCACGCATGAACGCCTGGGCCCGGCGATCGACGAAATCGTGCGTTCGCGCCTGTTCCTGGGCATGCAGTTCATCCCCTGCCTGCCCTATGCCCACAAGTACGCCAACACCTTGGGCGAAGGCGGCTTCATGGCCGTCATCAAACAGCACCTGGCGGGTTGCTCCAAAGGCCAGTTGCTGGGCGGCGCCGCGCGCGTGGCGGTGGGCGACTTCGCCGCCGTGATGCAGTTGCTGCTGGAGGTGGAGCTGCTCATGACCAAAGGCTTGAACGTGCGCGGCGTGTTCCTGCAAAACATCGTGTTCGACTTGCTGATGGGCCTGCGCGGCCAGAAACTGATCGAGCGCTTTCACCGCACCGTGGAAAGCCGCTTCCAGGCCACGCCGGGCTACATCACCATGAACCACCCGATGGCGCAACGCATGCTGTGCGACGAGATCGGCCTGCAAGCACCGTGGCTGTGCGCCAACTTCAACAGCGCGGGGTTTCGCATGCACCCAGGCGCGAATGAGGTGCAGGCCTCGTTCGGCAACGGCCGCAGCCGCAACATGGCCATGTCCGTGCTGGCCTCGGGCGCGCTGCCGGCGCAGCAATCCGTGGCCTACGTGGCCGCGTTCAAGGGCGTGGATTCGATCCTGTTCGGTTCTTCGCGCCAGGCCAACATTGAAGCCAACGTCAAGCTGATTCACCAACACTCGCCAACCGCCACGGCGGCCCTTGCCTCGCTCTCAAGCTGAACATGTCAAACATCCTCATCACCGGCGGCGCCGGCTTCATCGGTTCGCGCCTGGCGCTGGCCCTGGTTCAACGCGGGCACTGCATTGCGGTGCTCGACAATTTGTCGCCCCAGATTCACGGCGCGCAGCCGCGCGATGGCGCGCTGTTTCGCAGCATTGAAGGCCGCGTGCGTTTCATACACGGCGACGTGACCGACCGCACCGCCCTGGTGGCGGCCCTGACCGAGCAAGACGCGGTGGTGCACTACGCCGCCGAAACCGGCACCGGGCAGTCGATGTACCAGATCGAGCGCTACAGCCACGTCAACGTGGGCGGCACGGCCTTGTTGCTCGACATCCTGGCCAACGCGCCGCACCGCGTGAAGCGCATGGTGGTGGCCTCGTCGCGTTCAATTTACGGTGAAGGCAAGTACCTCTCACCCGAACTGGGCCCGGTGTATCCCACGCACCGCAGCCAAGCCGATATGCAGGCCGGCCGCTTTGAGGTGGCACCACCCACGGGCAGCTCGGCGCTGCAACTCGTGGCCACCGATGAAGACTCGCGCATCCACCCGTCTTCGGTGTACGGCATCACCAAGCAGGTGCAGGAACAACTCGTGATGACCGTGTGCCCCACCCTGGGCATTGATGGCGTGGCCTTGCGCTATCAAAACGTCTATGGGCCGGGGCAATCGCTGGCCAACCCCTACACCGGCATCTTGTCGATCTTCTCCAACCTCATCATGAGCGGCAAGCCGATCAACATCTTCGAAGATGGGCTGGAAAGCCGCGACTTCGTTTACATCGACGACGTGGTGGCCGCCACGGTGAACGCGCTGGAGCTCGACGGCGCACGCAACCAGGTGTTTAACGTCGGCGCCGGCTGCGCCACCGATGTGCTGACCGTGGCACGCACCCTGGTGCGCCACCTGGGCCGCGAAGTGCCCATCAGCGTGAGCGGCAACTTCCGCATCGGCGACATCCGGCACAACTATGCTTGTCTGCGCAAGGCCAGGCAACTGCTGGGCTTCACGCCGCAATTTGATTTCGAAACCGGCACCAAGCTGTTCTGCAACTGGGCCCAGGCCCAGGGCGCGGCACAGAGCGACTACGAAGGCTCGATTGTCGAAATGCGCAACAAGGGCCTGCTGAAGTAGACAGCGGCGCTTGGCACCGCCCGTCAGCGCGTGGCCAGCGCGGCCAACGAGTCGCCCACGACAAGCCTGGCGCCGGGCAGCGAAAGGTGGTCGTCGTCGGCGTAGTACAGCAGCCCCACTGCCTGCACCACGCAGCGCTGCGCGATGACAGTGTTGCAAAACCGTTGCTCGGGCCGAACGCGGCGCAGGTTCGGCGCGGTGGCGGCGTCAAGCAACCTGTGCGCCACCGCGTTGCGTTGCTGCATGCGCGGCCAGGAGGTGGAGATTTGTTGCGGTGGGTCACGGCCCAGCGCCACGGCCGCCAGGTTCAGGCGCGGCGGCATCCAGCCCACCTCGGGCACCGGGTACAGCACCACCGTGGGCTTCAGGGCGGCCAGGCCCTGCAAGTAAGCCTGCAAGGCGTGTGCTTTGGGGGCCGCTGCGTCGCTGCCCTGGCCGTTGGCGGCCACGGTGAGGTTGCGCCGATAGGGGTAGTCGCCCTCGACACCGCCTTCATGGTTGTCGAACGCCGGGGTGTCAATCTCGCCGCCCATGGGATATAACCGCGCCGTCCAGCGGATGGCCACGATGAGTTCGGTGATGCCCGGTGCGGCCACATATTGGCGCAACAACTCGTCGGCCTTCGCACAATGGGCCACGCGCTGCGGCGTGAGCGGCTCGCGGCTGTCGAACAAGCCGGGTATGGGGTGGCAGCCGGTGTGCACCAGCACGCCCGCGCGCCCGCTGGCGGCCAGCGCTTCGCCCAGCGCGGGGGTGATGGCGTAGGCGTGCGAGTCACCCAGCAAGGCCAGCGTGGGCGCCAGGCCTGGCGCACCCAGCGGGCACACATGCAACCAGGCATTGACGGCCGGGCAGCCGGTGATGCGCGAACCCTCGGGCGCCACCAGGTGGCGCACGACCGGGTTCCAGCGGCTGGCCTGGCCCTGCGCCTGCACCCACCACAGGCCCACACCCACCAAGGCGAAGGAGCCCGCAGCGGCCCACACGAACACCGCCTTGCGCGAGCGCCGTGACGCATCGCGCCACGGGTTTTCAACGAAACGCCAAGACAGATGCGCCAGTGCCAGCGACAGCACGGCCAGCGCCGCAAACACCATCGGCGCGGGCGGCTGCCCCGCCATGAGACGGGCGTAGGCAAACAGGGGTTGATGCCAGAGGTAGGCGCTGTATGAAATGGCGCCTACCCACAGCATGGCGCGCAGCGTGAGCATCCGCCCGGCCCAGGTTTGCGGCGTGGCGAAGGCCAACACCAGCAGCGTGCCCGCCACCGGCACCAGCGCGTAGCGGCCCGGAAACGGCGTGTTCGCATCGAACAAGAAAACCGGCGCCAGGATC
>JAYUQE010000070.1:0-5458 GCA_043756905.1 Burkholderiales bacterium
ATGGCGTGCCGCACGCCCATCGCATGGACCTTCGTGACGATGACCCGCAGCCTCACCGGGGTCGGCATCGCGCGCGCCAGCCTGGCCGCCCTGCAGGGCGGCCAGGCTGGTCCACACCCATCATCGATCAACAACTCGGAATGCCTCCACGCGCCGCCGCGTGGTTACGCCTGCGCGAAACCGAAACCGCCACCTCGCCATCGAATAGACGCGGCTCCTGGCCAGCGTTCACAACAACCCCTACTGATTGGACGGCTCGACTTCGCGCTTGCCCTTTCCAGCGTCGCTGGCGGCTTGTTCATGCTCACGCAGCGCTTCCTCGATCGCGTCCTTGGCGGCGGTGATCGCCTCGTCAATGGCCTTGCGTGCTTCGGGCGACAAGTTCTCAGGAAATCGAATCTCAAAAATGGGTGAAGCTGCCGCTGCTGCCGCAGCGGCCCCGCCCCCAGCGGCAACCGAGGCCGGGTCAGACGAACCTGCTGCCGCCGCCCCTGAAGCCGCACCCGGCGAGCCCTTCCCCCTGGGGGTAATCCGAACGCCGCCTTCGTCGATGGAAACGTCCACCCCACGCTTGCTGTTTAGTCACCTGCGGTGGCTCATGCCACGGGTTTGCGATGGTGTGCAGCAACGCCCACACAGGCTGCATGCTCAAGCGACAGCCCCGCTTTGGCACGCCGTGCCACAAACGTCACCCGCCCGTTGGCGGCTTGTGCCGTGCGGCGCGCGGGCTGATGGCGTTGGGAAAGTAGAGTGCTGTCAAGCTCTTGCTGTGCACCGGCGAAAAGCCACGCCCAGGCGATTCCCGCCCGTGGTCGCGCCAATCCCGCACCCAGTGAATGTGGTCGCAGACCTCCATCAGCCCCATGGTCTCGCGGTCGCCCACCAGGATGCCTTGTACCCGCAGGCCAAGCTCAGCGCGTGCCTGATCCAGTGCGGCCAGCGTGTGTGGTGTGCAGCCGAATTCGCCGTCGCTGACGACCAACAGATCCGCGTCTGCCCAGCGCTGCTGGTGCACACGCTGGATGGCACGTTCCAACGGGCCCTGGATGTCGGTGCCGCCATCGAAAGACTGGCCCATCAAGTGCAACAGGTGATCCAGACCGGCTGCGCCGAGCCCCAATTCGCACTCGACGATTTCGCCGGGCCCGCCAAAGGCCAACAGCAGGCAACCGCGCTGGTCTTGATGCGCAGTGCGAAACGCCTGCAGCGCCACGGCCTTGGCGATGTTCTCGGGCGCACCATGCATCGAGCCCGATGTATCCAGGCACACGATGAATGGACCGCGCTGCCGCGCCTGCGGCTGCTGCTGTTGCGCTGCGGCGTGTTGCCTGGGCTGCGGATCCGGGCGCAGATCCGTCAACACCGCCTGGCTGTCGTAGATGAGCAGCCGTGCCTCGGCATGGCGGGCCCGCCAGAGTTTGCGAAACACCGGGTGGCGGATCAGTGCGGCCTCGCTGCCCAGCATGTGTTCGATCTGGTTCGAGTGCCGCACGCCCAGCACCTCGCCTGGCGCATCGGGCAAAGTCGTGGTGCGCCAACTCATGGGCCTGGGGCCACTGTGCGCCTGCGTTGCCACCGCTGGCGACTTCGGCGCCACGGCGCGCTCGCTGCGGCCGAGTTGGTGGATCAGCTCGCGCAGCGCCGGCAGCTCGGCCAACACGCCGCTGATGCGTTGCGCCTCGCGCCAATCGCGGCTGTTCAGGCGCCCGCGCAAGGAGTCCCAAGACAAGTTCGCCAGGTCGCCCAGGCCTTGCAGCAAGGCCAACATCTGCTCCCAATCTGCGCGTTCAGTCTCCCAAGCCTGCTTGAAGGCTGCCACCTGCGTGGCGACGGCGCGCTCACGCTCCAGCTTGGGCTGGAGGTTGTTGATGTGATCCAGGTGCCACAGCAGCGTGCGCAGCAGTTGGGTCGTCAGGCCCGGGCTTCCCTGGCACAGTTGTTCGAGCCGCAAACTGGCCACAGCGGAGCGCATGGCGCCCAGCGCGGCAGGGTCACCAAAGTCAGCCTGCACATGTGGCAGCTCGCCGCGCGTGAGCGCCTGGGCCCACACCTGCAGGTCAGCCAGACGCTGCCCGCCATCACCGCAGGCGGCCACCCAGGCAGGGCCCCACAACTCACGCGCCAAAGCTGCCGCGCGGTCGTAGGGGACATCCAGCGCTACCACGCTCGCATGCAACACCACGCTAGACGCTTTCGCCCCAGCGCACCGGGGCGGGCGCCTCCGGGTTGGCCCAGTCTTCCCGCGGCAGGCCGGCAAAGCCGGCGCGCAACACCACCGTGCGCTGGCGCAAACCTGCCAAAACAGCCAGGGTGCTTTCATGCGCATGCAGCCATGTCTGCGTCAAGGTCGGCGGCAGCCACAACCGGTCGTTCAACAAGTTTTGCAGCGCCGCCAACTGGCCCTGCGCCTGCGTCATGCCAGCGGTCACCTGCGCGGCCAAATCGTCCACTTGCGCCACTCGCGCGGCCACATGCACGGGGCTGAAGCGCTTGCGCAGTTGCTCCTCAAGGCGGCTTGCGTGCAGCCGTGGCATCTCGGTGCGCGTGTCGGCTCCACCCACCACGCGCGCCAGTGCCAGCTTGCCGGCCAGGTCGTCACCCTCGGTGGCGTCGGCCTGCTGCTCTTGCTGGAGTTGCTGCTCGAAGGCTTGCACGGCCCGGGTCAGCCAGGGTGCTTCCTGCGGCACGGCGCCCAGCGCTTCGTGCGCAAACCACTGCGCCACGGCGTCGGCCTTGGCTGGGTCTTCGCACACCACGTGCGGCAGCAGCCACAGGTCGATTGAGTCAACAGCGGTGCGGCCGTCGGTCAGTGCTTGAGTCTGCAACAAGCTTGCCAGTTGGCGCCAGCGGCGGTCTGACACCGGCATGTTGCGTTCAGCCAGCCAGCGCCGCAGTTGCCCAAGCACTTGCAGCACGGGGCCAGGCAGTGTGATGGCCTTGCGCTGGCACAACACGGCCGCACGCTGCGCGCTGGTGATGGCTGCCGGTGTGGGTGTGGGCGGCGCTTGCAGCGTCAGCAGTTCGGTGAACGAGGCGTCGCTTACCGGCATCACCTGTACGCGCAACAAGAAGCGGTCGAAAAACGCGCGCAACGCATCGTCGGCCGGCACCTCGTTGGTCGCGCCCACCACGCTGATCAAGGGCGTGTGGATGCGCCCGCTGCCGTGGTCATACTCGCGCTCGTTCAGCAGCGTGAGCAAGCTGTTCAAAATGGCCGAGTTGGCCTTGAACACTTCGTCAAGAAAGGCCATGCCGGCGCACGGCAAGTAGCCTTCGATCAAACGTTCATAGCGGTCTTCTTCCAGCGCCTTCAGCGACAACGGGCCAAACAATTCCTCGGGAGTTGAAAAGCGGGTCAGCAAACGTTCGAAATAAGGCGCTTGGGCAAAGGCGCCATGCAAGCGGCGCGCGAGTTCGCTTTTCGCGCTGCCCGGCGGGCCGATCAGCAATACATGTTCGGCCGCCAGCGCGGCCAGCAGCGCCAGGCGTACGGCCGCACTGCGCTCGAGCAGGCCGGCTTCCATGGCAGCGATCCAGCCGAGCAGCTGCTCGCGGCCGGGGCCAGCTTCGGGCGGGACGGGGTGCATCAGGGCATTGTCACGCGGCGCCGCAGCGCGTCATGACGCCAAGCGCAGCGTTATGCCACCGACGCCCGGAACGACTACAGCGCCTACTTGTAGAGTGTCTGCGGCAACCACAGCCCGATCTGCGGCCACGTGTACAGCAGCGCCAGTGCCAGCACCTGGATACCCATGAACGGCATCATGCCGGCGAAGATCTGGTTCAGCGTCACATGCTTGGGTGACACGCCCTTCAGGTAGAAGGCCGCCATCGCCACCGGTGGTGAGAGGAACGCCGTTTGCAGGTTCAACGCCACCAGCAGGCCAAAGAACAACGGGTCGACGCCGAACTTGGGCAGCAGCGGGATGAAGATCGGCATGAAGATGACGATGATTTCGGTCCATTCGAGCGGCCAGCCGAGGATGAAGATGATGAACTGGCTGAGCAGCATGAACTGCAGCGTGGTCAGGCCGAGCGACAGCACCCAGCGCTCGATCAGGTCCTGCCCACCGAGCAGGGCGAAGGCCGCCGAGAAGATCGACGAGCCCACGAATAGCCAGCAGACCATGGCGCTGGTCTTGGCCGTCAGGAACGACGATTCCTTGACGATGCCGCCGAGGTCGACGAGCGTTCTCGCGACCGCATTGCCGCTCTTGGCCTGTTTGGCCGCGACATAGCGATACGCGCCGGCCAGCAGCAGGCCGCCGAACGCGCCCACGGCCGCCGCTTCGGTGGGCGTGGCCAGGCCGAACACGATCGAGCCTAGCACCGCGATGATCATCACCGCCAGCGGGAAGAACGATGCCAGCAGCATCTTGAAGATTTCCAGCCGCTGCCAGCTCATCAGCCAGTTGACCAGCAACAGGCCGGCCATGCCCAGGCCGAACACGATCCAGTACCAGGTCGGGGCGGGCACCCGTGCGGCCGGGGCTGGCGCGGCCGGCGTGCCCTGCACCTCGGCCGCCTGAGCGCTTGCCGCCACGGCAGGCTGGGCCACGGAGGCCGCGGCGCCCGTCGCGACCGGTGGCGCCTGCGGATCGGCGGCTTCCTTCGGCGGCTCCTGCAGTCCGCCTGCCTCCGCGGGCGGCTCCTGCAGGCCCGACGACTCCGGCGGCGGCTGGTCGGTGCTTCCCAACGAGCCCCCCGACTGAACCAGGCCGGTCGTGTCGACGGTGGCGATCGGCGCGGTCGAGGAGCTGTACATCAACGCCAGCAGCGCGGCGATGGCCAACGCAGGCAGCAGGCTCACGAACAGTTGACCAAGCACCTGGCGCTTCGACACCGAGGCATCGCCCAAGGCCGAGAACAGCCCGGCGAGCGCGTTGCGGTTGCGCGAACTGAGCGTTCGGGACAGCGGCGGCAGCGGCACCTGGCGCTCGCTCTCGGGCAGCGGCGGCGCAAAGTGCGGTTTCCACTTGGCGACGATGATGACGTAGGCGACGTAAAGGCCCGCCAGCATGATCCCGGGAAAGAAGGCGCCGGCGTAGAGCTTGACGACCGAGACACCCGCGGTGGCGCCGTACACGATCAACAGCACCGACGGCGGGATCAGGATGCCCAGGCAGCCGCCGGCGGTGATGGCGCCTGCCGCCAGCTTGATGTTGTAGCCGGCGCGCAGCATGGCCGGCAGCGCCAGCAGGCCCATCAGTGTGACGACGGCGCCGACGATGCCGGTGGCGGTGGCGAAGATCGCGCAGGTGACGATGGTGGCCACCGCCAGCGCGCCCGGCACGCGAGCCAGCGACAGGTGCAGGCTCTTGAACAGCTTTTCGATCAGGTTGGCGCGCTCGACCAGGTAGCCCATGAAGACGAACAGCGGAATGGCGATCAGCACGTCGTTGGACATCACCGAATACGCGCGCTGGACCATCAGATCGAGAATCTGCTGCCCGGCCAG
>JAYUQE010000071.1:0-15896 GCA_043756905.1 Burkholderiales bacterium
GGCGTGCAGGCCGAAGGCGTCAGCGGCAGCCTGTTGCGGCAAAACCTGCGCGTGCAGCGCCTGCGCATCCAGCTTGGCCGCCACCAGGTCGAGCTGCAAGACGTGCGGATGGCCGGCCTGGGCTGGTTGGGCGAGCGGGTTTTGCATCTGCAAGAGCTTCACGTGCAGCGCGCGTGGGTGAAGCTGGCGCCCAGCACCACCCCGCCCCCGCCACCCGCCAGCCTGCGCCTGCCCTTGAGCATCGACATCGGCAAGCTGCTCGTCGACGAATTGCGGGTTGATGCGCATGAGCCGGCGCACCAGGTGCAGATGCGGCTGCACCTGGGTGCCGAAGGCGGCGCACGCCATCAATTCGAGCGCCTGAGCCTGGTGTGGGGCAGCCTGGCTGCCGCGGGGCAAGGCCAGATCGGCGCCGACGCCCCCTTCAACCTCAGCGCACACCTGGGCCTGGCATCTGGCGCATCAGGCGCATCTGGCGCATCAGCCCTTGGGCGGGCCTGGGTGGCGCAGCTCAACGCTGCCGGGCCCCTGACCATGATCGAGTTGCAAGCCAAGCTGCGCGGCCAGGCCGTTGGTGCGGGCACAGCGCCGGCGCTCGACGCCAACGCCCGCATCGAGCCGTTTGCGGCCTGGCCCCTGGCCGGCTTGAGCGCACAAACGAAGGACCTCGACCTGGCCAGCCTGCATGGCTCTGCCCCGCACACCAAGCTAACGGGTGAGATCACTTTGCGCAGCAGCGGCCTGGGCCAGCCGGCGCAGGCGCGCATCGAATTGCGCAACAGCGCCGCCGGAACGTGGCAGGCCGGCCGCGCACCGCTGCGCAGCCTGGGTCTCGATCTGCAAGCGCCGCTGGCCAAGACCGATCATTTGGAGATCAAGACCTTCAACATCGAATTCGGCAACGAGCAGGCGGCGGCCGGGCGCTGGCAGGGCAGTGGCCAGTGGCAGGGCCACGCGCTAGCGTTGCAAAGCCAACTCAGCAACCTGAACCTGGCCTTGCTGGACGAGCGTGCACCACCCCTCACCGCCAGCGGCCCGCTGCAAGCGCAGGTCACCGGCCTGTTCGCACCCGACGGCACGGCCAGCACCGAACCGGTTAACTTGCTGCTTGATGCCACGCTCGACGGCCGCCACCGCAGCCTGGCGCAGCCGTTCGCCCTGGCCGTGCAGGGCGAGTTCAGCGCCAGCCAGGTGCTGATCAAACGCCTGCGCGCCAGCGCCGGCGCGGCTCGCGCTGAAGCGCAAGCGCAGGCGCGGCAGCAGCCCAGCGGCGGCTGGGCCGTGGCCTCAACCGGCACACTGACAAACTTCGACCCCCTGCCCTGGTTGACCCTGGCCGCCGATTCACCCTGGCGCCGCGGCCCGCACCGGCTGCAAGGCAACTGGCAGGGTGAGCTGCAAGGGCCGCCCACCCCGGGGTTCACCTGGCAAGCCGTGCGCGGCCACGCGCGCCTGGACCTGGGTGCCAGCCTGGTGGCCGGTGTGCCGGTGTCGGGCCGCATCGAACTGGCCGCGCCCGACGCGCAAAACATGGCGCTGCATGCGCAACTCCAGGCCGCCGGCAGCCGCATCAAGCTCAGCGCAGAAGGCGCGCAGCAAGGTGCTGGGCAGGTGCTGGCCGAGCTGGCGGCGCCCGACCTGGCCGCCCTGCGCCCGCTGGTGGCGCTGCTGCCCCAGGCGCCCACCTCGTGGCCCACCCACGGCGCGGCGCAGGCGCAGCTTGATGCGCGCGGCACCTGGCCGCGGCTCAAAGGCACGGGCACGTTTGCCGTGCAGCAACTCAAGCTGGGCCAGTGGGCGCTGGCCCAGGGCAGCGGCCAGGCCAACCTTGACGCCACCGGCGCCGACCCGGCGTTCACGCTCGACGCCCGCGCCGAAGGCGCTGCGAGGGGCACCCAGCGGCTCGATCAATTGCAGGCGCACGTGGCCGGCACCCTGGCCCGCCATGACTGGCGTGCCACGCTGCACCTGCCCCAACGCCCACCGCCAGCGGCGTCAGCCTTGTTGGCACTGCCCAGGCCTGGGCCGGTGGGCACTGCCCAAGGCACGCGGGTGCAAGCCGCTGGCGCCGGCGCCTGGGCGGCGCTGCCCGAAGGGGGCGGCTGGTGGCGCGGGCAGGTGCAAAGCATGCAGGCCGCCAGCCTGGGCAACCGCGCACCCGGTGCGGCCACCGCAGCAGGCGGCGCCGCCAGTGGCACCAGTACCGCCAGTGCCGCCAGTAGCGCCAGTAGCGCCGACGCCGATTGGTTGAGCGTGCAAACCGTGCCCATCAACGCCCGCTTCAGCGCCAGCGGCAGCCTCACCCGTTTGGAAGCCGGCGCCGGCCGTGCCCGCATGCCCGGTGGACTGAGCCTGACCTGGCAACAGGCGTACTACGAGCCAAACGGCGACACGCCGCGCCTGTTTGCGCAGGCCCAGCTCGAAGCCTTTGACGCCACGCCGCTGCTGCAACGCGCCCAGCCCGAACTGGGCTGGAGCGGTAACTTGCGGCTGCGTGCGAACCTGGAAGTCAAGGCCGAAGAACGCTTCGATGCCGAACTGGTGATCGAGCGCGAGAGCGGTGACCTGGCCATTCGCGACGGCACCACCGCCCAGCCCCTGGGCCTGAGCGACCTGCGCCTGGCCTTGAGCGCGCACGACGGCACCTGGTACTTCACCCAGGCCTTTGCCGGCAGCCAGATCGGCGAGGCCGCCGGCGCCATTGGCTTGAAGACCAGCCCGCAGCGGCGCTGGCCCGAACCACAAGCCGCCATCTCGGGCGTGGTGCAGGCGCGCGTGGCCAACCTCGGCGCCTGGGGCACCTGGGTGCCGCCGGGCTGGCGCCTGGGCGGCAGCCTGCAAACCAGTGCCAGCTTCGGCGGCCGCTTCGGCGACCCCGAAATCACCGGTGAGCTGCGCGGCAGCGCCCTGCGTGTGCGCAACCTGCTGGAAGGCGTGGACCTGAAAGACGGAGAACTGATGGTCACGCTCAAGGGCGCCAAGGCGCGCATCGAGCGCTTCAGCCTGCGCGGTGGCGCGGGCAGCGTGCAAGCCGAAGGCGAAGCCGACATCGGCGCCGCGCCGCAGGCCCGGCTGGCGCTGAAGGCCGATCACTTTCAACTGCTGGGCCGGGTTGACCGCCGAGTCATCGTTAGCGGCCAGGCCCAGCTCAATCTGGTGCGCGAAAAGCTGCGGCTTGAAGGCCGCTTCAAGGTCGACGAAGCACTGTTCGACGTCAGCGCCGCCGACGCGCCGCGGCTGGACGACGATGTGAGCGTGCAGCGCGCCCGGGCCGCCACAAACGGTGTGAACAGCGCGAACGCCGGCAATGCCAGCCCCGCCGCCGCCCCCGCCAGCCCCTGGCAGGCACAGATCGCGCTTGACGTGGACCTGGGGCCTAACCTGCGCGTGCGTGGGCGCGGCCTCGATGCCTTGCTGCGCGGCCAACTCCAGCTCAGTAACCCCGGTGGCACGCTGGCCGTGCGCGGCCGCGTCAACGCCGAAGCCGGCACCTATTTCGCCTATGGCCAGCGCATGCAGATCGAGCGTGGCGCGCTGCGCTTCGACGGCCCGGTGGGCAACCCGGCGCTGGACATCCTGGCCCTTCGCGCCAACCTCGACGAGCGCGTGGGCGTGGCCGTGACCGGCAGCGCGCAATACCCGCGCGTGCGCTTGTATTCAGAGCCCGAAATGAGCGACACCGACAAGCTCAGCTGGCTGTTGCTGGGCCGCGGCCCGGACGGCCTGGGCCGCACCGACACCGCCTTGCTGCAACGCGCCGCGCTAGCCCTGCTGGCCGGCGAAGGCCGCTCACCCACCGATGCCGTGTTGCGCCGCATCGGCCTGGATGAACTTTCGCTGCGCCAAAGTGATGGCGATGTGAAAGAAACCATCGTCACCCTGGGCAAGCAGCTTTCGCAGCGCTGGTATGCGGGCTACGAGCGCGGCATCAACGCCACCACCGGCACC
Source organism: Burkholderiales bacterium (assembly GCA_043756905.1). GTDB lineage: Bacteria > Pseudomonadota > Gammaproteobacteria > Burkholderiales > Burkholderiaceae_C > Rubrivivax. Next base: position 3,949 of record JAYUQE010000071.1, read on the forward strand.
TGGCAGCTCATCTACCGCGCCGCGCAGCGCTTCACGCTGCGCGCGCAATCGGGACTGGAAAATTCGCTCGATGTGATCTGGACCTGGAAGTTTGATTGACGCAGCGGCCGGCGTTGCGGCGCCCCGATCGCGGCCAGGCCGCATGCAAAAATCCGCCGCTTCCCGCCGTAGTTCAATGGACAGAACGGGCGCCTCCTAAGCGCCAGATACAGGTTCGATTCCTGTCGGTGGGACCATCGGTAATTCGCACCCGCCACGAGGTGCCCAAAGTGCGCGCCGATCGGCCCATGCGCGCGGCAACCAATGCCGGTTTCAGCACGCCAGCCGCTACAGCGAGGGCGAAAAGAACACTTCGAGGGTAAACGGCAAAACCCCGTGGGCGCATGACCCCGTGCGAGCGATCAGCAACGTTCGGTTACCCCCTGAAAGAGCAAAACCACGCGCGCGCAGGACATGAAACACATCCTGCGACATCAGCGGAAATGCCCCTTGACTAGCACGAGAGCACATGAATACGATGGTGCCGCTTCCCCTCGAACGCGGGGAGAAGAGTAAACCACTAGGAGACAGATGATGAACCGACTGCTACTTGCGGCGCTTCCCTTAGCGCTTGCGGCGTGCGCCACGCCGACCGGTGTAACCACCGGCCCGGTGCTTTCCCACACGGCCGTTCTGACCAAGCTGGAAAGCCCGTGGGACATGGCGTTCCTTGCCAACGGCACCATGTTCTTCACCGAGAAATGCCACGGCCTTTCAGTGCGGCAGTCTGGTGGCACTGTGGTCAAGTTGCTTGGCATGAAAGACGCCAAGGGCTACGCCTCGACCGCGAACGATTTGTTCTGTGAAGGTCAGGCCGGCATGAGCGGGGTTGCCGTCGATCCCAACTTCGCGAGCAACCGTTTTATTTACGTCTACTCAGCGTCGAGCCTGACTGCGCCCGGCAGCAACCGAGTGATGCGGCTCAAGGTCGATGACGCCGTGACCGGGGTGTCTGACCGCGTTGACATCGTCACCGATATTCCGTACAAGCCGGCTGCCAGCAATCATCCGTTCGGTGGCCCCGGCGCTCACAATGGCGGTCGCGTTCGCTTCAGCCCAGGCGACGGCTTCCTCTACGTGACGACTGGCGATACCCACAACGGCGCAGTGCCTCAAAGCCCAACCCTCGTCGGGGGCAAGGTCTTGCGCATCGACCGCGACGGAAGGGCCGCCTCCGGCAATGGCGCGCCGGCAGGCTTCGATGCTCGTGTCTACACCTATGGGCATCGCAACCCACAGGGCATCACTTTCAGGCCTGGTACGCACCAGCCATTCACCGCTGAGAATGGACCATGGCACACCGATGAAGTCACGGCGCTTGTGCCTGGGGGCAATGCGGGCTGGGATCCGCGGCCGAATGTCGGCGGCCGGGGGGCCTGCCCGGACAACTACTGTGGCTACAGTCCCAACCAGATGGGCGCCGTGGATCCGAAGGATCGGGGCGCGTTCATGCCGATGACGGACACCAAGACCTATCCCAATGCGATGCGGCCGGCGTTCACGAATGATGGCCTGTCGCAAGGGCTGTTCTCGGGCACCTTCCTGAGCGGGTCGCATTGGAAAGTCTGGGACGGCCGGATGATCATCGGCTTTGCCGGCATCGGGATCCACGGCACGCCAGTCGGAAACCGGCTTGACGTGCTCGATATCTCGACCAACGGCCAGTCCGCCACCCGCACGACGGTGAACCTGCCCATGCCCGCGGCTCGCTTCCGTTCGTTGGTTCAGGGGCCGGATGGCAGCCTGTATGTCGCAACCGATGAAGGCAGCATTTCGCGCCTGACGCCCAACTGAGGCACAACGGGTAACCGTTGCATTCTTGACCCGCGGGGGCCTGCTGGCCCCCGCGATCTTTCGGGTATCTCCAAAGATGAAGTTAGTCCCAGTCCTATCCGCATTGGCGCTTTGGCTGCCCAGTGGCGCAGCATTTGCCGACGACGAGTTTTACAAAACCAAGAACTGTTTCGCCTGCCACAGGATCGATCGCAACACCTTGGGCCCTTCGTTCAAGAGCATTGCAGCCAAGTACGTCGAGGACAAGGGTGCCGACGTGAAGTTGGCGAAGAAGATCCGCGAGGGGACCGTCGGTGTCTGGGGTTCGGTTCCGATGCCGCCGCAACCCCAGGTGACGGAAGCCGAGGCCCTGACGCTTGCGCGCTGGCTTCTGGAACTCAAATAGGCCTCGCGCCAGCCTGATGGGGGCAAACTGGCGGCGGCTGTTGACCACACCTCATGTCGCGAGCTTGGCGCGCGGTTGATCGTTGGCTTGCCGGCTGAGCGGTGGCAACTTCATGCAGCGGCCGGGTCGACCCAGGCGGCCTCGCGGACAGGTGCTTACGGTTAGGCGACCGACGCGGCCAGGGGCTACTTGATCACCTCGATGCTGGTGATGATCGACTCAGTGCCGTCCTGGCCAAACGTGAGCAGTACCTTGTCGCCAGGCTTGATCGCATCGAGTGCCACACCGGGTGCCACGCGCAGCGTGTGTTGACCCATGCTTGCCTTCAACGTCACGCGCTTCTCGGTAATCTCGATCTTGCTGATCTCGGCCGAAAACTTACTGGCTTGCGCGAGTGCCAGCGTTGCGCCAACCGGTGACAGCGCGAGCACTGCGGTGAAGGCGGCCGCGACGACGAGCGGTCGAAGCGATTGCAATGTTCGGAGCATAGACACTCCAGTCAGCGTCGGTTGCGTTGAAGTTTCGCCCGCGTGGTGTGCCGCGTGCGCGGAGGATTGTGCCGAAACAAGCGCCGCCGCTCGGCCGTTGATCAGATCTCTAATATCGCTCGGGCAAGCTTTGACTACAGGGTCTACAGCTTGAAAGCTGTGAATTCACCGCCACCCGGCGGGAGAAGAATTTGCGGAGCCTGTCTAACATGCCAAGGCACCAATCGCGCCGATGAAGACTGCGGCCAGAGTGGCGGTCGCAGAGACAAGATCAAACACCCGCCCGTTCTTGATCGAGCCGCCCGCCTGGTCAATTCAGGCTGATGTTCGCGTCCTTGATGATCTTCGCGTACAGCGCCGCGTCAATTCGCATCACCTCGGCAAAGGCCTGCGGCGTGTCGGCCGCGGGAATCAGGCCCATGGCTTCAATGCGTTCACGCACATCGGGCAGGGCCAGGATGCGCAGCGCTTCGGCCGAAAATTTGTCAACCACGGCCTTGGGCGTGCCGGCCGGCAGGAACATGCCGAACCAGCCCATCGGCTCGTAGGAATGCAGGCCCTGTTCCTTCAGCGTAGGCACATTGGCCAGCCAGGCCAGGCGGGCCGGGCCGGTGGTGCCGAAGAGCTTGAATTTGTCGAGGTGCGGGCGCGAGGTTCCGGCATCGAGAAAAGCCATGCCTAGCTGGCCGCCGAGCATGGCATTCACCAGCGGCGCGCCGCCTTGAAAGGGCACATGCACCATGTCCAGCCCGGCCTGCATGTTCAGCAGCGCGCCTTGCAGGTGCGACGAGGTGCCCGCGCCATAGGTGCCAAAGCTGGTCTTGCCAGGGTTGGCCTTGACCGACGCCAGGAACTCCTTCAGATCCCTGGCCGGCGTGTCCTTGGGCACGGCCAGCACGCTGGGGCTGACCGCCACGCGCGTGATGGGCTGAAAGTCTTTCATCGGGTCATACGGCAGCTTCATCAGCGTGATCTGCTGCAACAGCGCGACGATGCTGAACAGCACCGTGTGGCCATCGGCCGGCGCCTTGGCCACCTGGCCCGCGCCGATGGTGCCGCCGGCGCCGGGCCGGTTCTCCACCACCACTGTCTGCGCCCAGCTTTCCTGCAGCTTCTGTGAAAACAGCCGCGCCAGCACGTCGGTGGCGCCGCCGGCCGGATAGGGCACCACCACCTTGATGGGCTGGCTCGGGTAGGCCTGGGCCAGCGCTGGTTGGCTGCCCAGCAGGCTAAGCGCGGCGCTGGCGACCAGCAGGGTGCGACGGTTCATGTGCAGGTTGCTCGTCATGATTTGCGAAGGGGTTGCTGTCGGTTTGGTGGCACGCGCAAGCATCGGCTGGCAGGCTGCTGCGGCGTTTGTGCACTGCGTATTCTGGCGTGGCAGCGTGTCTGGTTGTCGGGTGCGAGTGCCCCAACGCCGGCCGCAGCCGGCCGCCCCCGCGGGATCAAGCAAAGTGGCAAAACCACATTTGCTTGTGCGGCCGCGCTCAAGACTGCCGCATCGCCCGCGACAGCATCAGCACCGGAATCAGCCCCACCAGCACGATGGCCAGCGAAGGCAACGCCGCTTCACCCAGGCGTTCATCGCGCGCCAGGTTGTAGGCCACCACGGCCAGGGTGTCGGCGCCGAAGGGGCGCAGCACCAGGGTGGCGGGCAGCTCCTTCATCACGTCCACAAACACCAGCAGCATGGCGGCCAGGGCCGAGCGGCGCAGCAGCGGCAAGTGCAGTGTGCTGTACAGGCGGCGCTCGCCGGCGCCGAGCATGCGCGCGGTCTCGTCGATGGAGACCGGCACGCGCGAATAGCCGGCCTGCACCGATTGCACCGCCACCGCCGTGAAGCGCACCAGGTAGGCATAGATCACGCCTAGCACCGTGCCGGTGACCCAGGGTGTGAGGCCCGCCTGCGGCCAGCGCGCCTGCACCCAACCCAGGGGCAGCAAGATGCCCACGGCCACCACCGCGCCGGGCACGGCGTAGCCCAGCGTGACGAGTTGCGCCGCCCACTGCAAGGGCCCGGCACGCACGCCACCGCGCAGGCGCAGCGCGCCGCCAATGGCCAACGCCAGGCCCGCGGCCAGCAATGCGGCCAGGGCGGCCAGGGCAAAGCTGTTGGCCGCCCAGCCGGTAAAGCGCGCCAAAGGCAAGCCGGCGTCCGGGTTGCCGGCCTCTTGCCACAGCAGCCAGCACAGCCACGCCACCGGCAACAAAAAGCCCAGCAAGATGGGCGTGGCACACAGCAGCCAGGCTGCCCACGCGGCGCGGCCGTGCAAGCGGCGCACGCGGGCCGTGGCCGTGTTGGCCTGGGCGCGGCGGTTGGCAAAGCGCATGCGCCGCTGCGCCCTGCGCTCCACCGCCAGCAACGCCGCCACCACGAGCAGCAGCACCGACGCCAACTGCGCCGCCGCCATGCCGTCGTTCAGCACCAGCCAGGCCTTGTAGATGCCGGTGGTGAACGTGCTCAGGCCGAAGTACGAGCCCACGCCGTAGTCGGCCAGCGTCTCCATCAGCGCCAGCGCGGTGCCGGCGGCCAGCGCCGGGCGGGCCAGCGGCAAGGCCACTTCAAACAGGCGGCGGCGCGTGCCGGCGCCGAGCATGCGCGCGGCCTCCATCATCTGCACCGCGCGTTCACCCAAAGCGGTGCGCGCCAACAGGTACACGTAGGGGTACAGGCAGAGCACGAACAGCAGCGCCGCGCCGCCCAGGCTGCGCACGTCTGGCCACAAGGCGCCTTGCAGGTCTAACGTTTGACGCAAGGCGCGTTGCAGCGCGCCGCTGTATTGCAAGGCGTCGGTCCAGGCATAGGCCAGCACATAGGCCGGCATGGCCAGGGGCAGGAGCAAGGCCCATTCGAAGTGGCGCCGGCCGGGGAAATCAAACAAGGTCACGGCCACCGCGGTGGCGGCACCCAGCACCATCACGCCCACGCCCACGGCCACGGCCAGCAGGGCGGACTGCACGGCATAGTCGGCCAGCACCGTGCCGGCCAGGTGGCGCAGCGTGGCCAGCGCCTGCGCATCGAGCGCCAACCAAGACAGCAGCACGCTGGCCACCGGCAGGGCCAACAGCAGGCAAACCAGGGTCAACAGCCGGCGCATGCGCGAAGTGCCCCGCAATTGAACAGTGCGGGCGGCCGGTAAACGCGAATGCGAATAATCCTCATTGTCATTGCCGTGGCTATGATAGGTGCATGTTCCTGAGCCTCGACATGGTGGGCCTGCGCTACCCCGGTGCCGGTGAGCGGCTGGCCGTGCACGGCGCCACCCTGGGCCTGGCGGCGGGGCAGATCGGCGTGCTGATCGGGCCTTCGGGCTGCGGCAAGACCTCACTGCTGCGCGCCGTGGCGGGGCTGGAGCACATCAGCGCCGGCAGCATCCGCATGGACGGCGTGGTGCTCAGCGACGCCGCCAGCCGCACCCATGTGGCGGCCGAGGCGCGGCGCATCGGCATGGTGTTTCAGGACTACGCGCTGTTCCCGCACCTGAGCGTGAGCGACAACATCGCCTTCGGCCTGCAGCACCTGCCGCGCGCACAGCGCCAGGCGCGCGTGGCCGAGATGCTCGACCTGGTGGGCCTGGGCCACGCCGCCGCGCGCGCGCCGCACCAGCTTTCGGGTGGGCAGCAGCAGCGCGTGGCGCTGGCCCGGGCGCTGGCGCCGCAACCGCGCTTGCTGCTGCTGGACGAGCCGTTTTCAAGCCTCGACATCGACCTGCGCGAACGCCTGCTGCACGATGTGCGCGGCATCCTGCAAAGCACCGGCACCACGGCGCTGTTCGTCACGCACGACCAGATGGAAGCCTTTGCGCTGGGCGACGTGATCGGCATCATGGACCACGGCCGCCTTGAGCAATGGGGCGACGCCTACACCCTGTACCACCGCCCGGCCAGCCGCTTCGTGGCGCGCTTCATCGGCCACGGTGTGTTCGCGCCGGCGCGCATCGAGCAGCGCGCCGGTGGCCCGGTGGTGCACACGCCTTTGGGCGAACTCACCGACATGGACGAATGCCCGCTGCCCAGCGCCTACCCGGGCGGTGAGTGCGACGTGCTGCTGAGGGCGGACGACATCGTGCATGACGACGCCTCGCCGGTGAAGGCCTGCATCGAACGCAAGGCCTTTCGCGGCTCGGAGTTCCTCTACACGCTGCGCCTGCGCAGCGGCGAGCAGGTGCTGGTGCATGTGCCCTCGCACCACGATCACCATGTGGGCGAATGGATCGGCATCCGCCCCGAGGTCGACCATGTGGTGACGTTTGCCCGCGAAGCGCCCTGACCGCGCCTCGACATTGCCCTGGCAAGCCGTGCATCTTTACCGCGGGTTGACAGCGCCGCAACCGGGCCGGGTTTTATACTGGCCGATCAAGATTTCACTGCCACGCAGCGAGGCAATATGGGCAACAAACTGAAAATGGCCGGCATTCTGGGCGCGGGCGTCCTGGCCGGGGCCCTGGCCACGATGCAGCTGCAAGCCTTTGCACGCGGCTCACTCTCGCCGCTGCCGCTCGAAGAATTGCAGCAACTCGCAGCCGTGTTCGGCATGGTCAAGAGCGATTACGTTGAGGCGGTGGATGAGAAAAAACTCATCGGCGACGCCATCTCGGGCATGGTGGCCGGGCTGGACCCGCATTCGCAATACCTCGACAAGAAAACCTTCAAGGAATTCCGCGAACAAACCGGCGGGCGCTTCGTCGGCGTGGGCATTGAAATCGGCATGGAAGACGGCCTGGTGAAGGTGGTGTCGCCCATCGAAGGCTCGCCCGCCTTTCGCGCGCAAATCAAGGCCGGCGACCTGATCACCCGCATCGACGACACGCCCGTCAAAGGCATGAGCATGGATCAGGCGGTCAAGCGCATGCGTGGCGAGCCCAACACCAAGGTCACGCTCACGATCTTTCGCAAGCTTGAAAGCCGCAGCTTCCCGGTGACCATCACGCGCGAGGAAATCCGTGTCCAAAGCGTGCGCTCCAAGATCGTCGAGCCCGGCTACGCCTGGCTGCGCGTGAGCCAGTTCCAGGAACGCACAGTGGAAGACTTTGCGCGCAAGCTCGAAGAAATCTACAAGGCCGAACCCAACCTCAAGGGCCTGGTGCTCGATTTGCGCAACGACCCCGGCGGCGTGCTCGACGGCGCCGTGGCCATTTCGGCGGCCTTCTTGCCGGCTGATGCAGTGGTGGTCACCACCAACGGCCAGATCGCTGACTCGAAAGCCACCTACAAGGCCGCGCCCGAGTTCTACGCGCGCCGCGGCGCGGGCGACCCGATCCGCCGCTTGCCGGCCGGGGTGAAGACCGTGCCGCTGGTGGTGCTGGTGAACGAAGGCTCGGCCTCGGCCAGCGAGATCGTGGCCGGCGCGCTGCAAGACCACAAGCGCGCCACCATCATGGGCGCCCAAACTTTCGGCAAGGGCTCGGTGCAGACCGTGCGGCCGCTGTCTGCCGAAACGGCGTTGAAGATCACCACAGCGCGCTACTACACGCCGGGCGGGCGCTCCATTCAAGCCAAGGGCATCGTGCCCGACCTGTGGCTCGACGAAACCGCTGAAGGCAACGTCTTCGCCGCGCTGCGCATGCGCGAGGCCGACCTGGAAAAACACCTCAGCGGCAACGACGAGAAAAAAGACGAAGCCCGCACCAAGGCGCGCGATGAAGCGCGCAAAAAGCTCGAAGAGCAGTACGCGCAGCAAAAAGAGGCGCCCAAGCCGTTGCCTGAATTTGGCAGCAGCGAAGACTTTCAGTTGGCGCAAGCGCTGAACCACTTGAGCAAGCGCCCGGTGATGGTGAGCAAGACGAGTGTCGAGCGCAAGGCCGAGGCCGACACGAACTGAGCAGCTTGGCGCCAACTCGAAAGGCCCGCCGCGTGCGGGCCTTTTTCATGGCCGCGCCAAGGCTATGCTCGTGGCCATGAATGACGACCAGTTGCTGCGCTATTCGCGCCACATCCTGCTCGATGACATCGGCATCGAGGGCCAGGAAAAGATCCTCGCCGCGCACGCCCTGGTCATCGGCGCCGGCGGCCTGGGCTCACCGGTGGCGCTGTTCCTGGGCAGCGCGGGCGTGGGCCGCATCACCATCGTCGACCACGACACGGTGGACGCCACTAACCTGCAGCGCCAGATTGCGCACAGGCTGGCCACGGTGGGTTGGCCCAAAGTGGATTCAGCGCGCGCCAGCATCCACGCCATCAACCCCGACGTGACCGTGCAGGCCTTGCAGCAGCGGGCGGATGCGGCGCTGCTCGATGAATGGGTTGCGGCGGCCGATGTGGTGCTCGATTGCAGCGACAACTTCGCCACCCGCCACGCCGTGAATGCGGCCTGCGTGAAACACCGCCGGCCGCTCGTTTCGGGTGCAGCCATCGGTTTTGATGCGCAGATTTCGGTGTACGACACGCGCCAAGCTAACGCGCCGTGCTACGCCTGCGTCTTCCCGCCCGAAGCCACGTTCGAGGAAACGCGCTGCGCCACCATGGGCGTGTTCGCGCCGCTGGTGGGCATCATCGGCAGCATGCAGGCGGCTGAAGCGCTGAAGCTGCTGGCCGGCGTGGGCAGCCCGCTGGTGGGGCGCCTGCAGATGCTCGACGCTCGGCGCATGGAATGGAACGAAGTGCGCATGCAGCGCCAGGCGCATTGCGCGGTGTGCGGTGCGCGTTAGCGGTTGAATTGACTCGCCGCGCCGGCGCAGCGCTTCAGCTCGCCGCCTCGGTGCGCGTGCCCCCGGCCAATGTGTGCACATGCCCGGGCCCGCCTTCTTGCGTGCGCAGGGCCTTCACCGCACCTTGGGCGGCGCGCATCAGCAGGCCCAGGTCTGAGGCGATGGCGATGAAGCTGAAGCCCATCGCCCGATACTGGGCAACGATTTCCGGCGTGCCGCCCACCGTGCCCACCGGCATGTTCAGCGCCTTGCAGCGCAACGCGCCGTCCGCCAGCGCCGCCATCACCGAAGGGTGGGTGGGCTGGCCGGCCAGGCCCATGGCGCCGGAAAGATCGCCCGGGCCGATGAACAGTGCGTCCACGCCGGGCACGGCGGCGATGGCTTCGATTTGCTCCAGTGCCTGCGGCGTTTCGAGTTGCAGCACCACGCCCATCTCGCGGTTGGCGGTCTTGAAGTAGTCGGGCACCGTACCGAAGCGCGAGCCGCGGCTCATGGCCGCCATGCCGCGCTGGCCTTCGGGCGGGAAGCGCGTGGCCGCCACGGCGCGCGCCGCCTCTTCGGCGTTTTGCACGAAGGGGAAGATCAGCGTTTGCGCGCCGGCGTCGAGCACGCGCTTGACCATCACCGTGTCGTTCCAGGGCAGGCGCACCAGCGGCGCCATGCGCGTGTTGCCCACGGCTTGCAGCAGGTGCAGCAAGTCCATCTGGTCGAGCGGGGTGTGTTCCATGTCGAGCACGCCCCAGTCAAACCCGGCCATGCCCACGGCTTCAGCCACCAAAGCGCTGGCCGACATGACCCAGGTGCCGATGGGCGGCTGGTGGCTGGCGGTCTTGAGCAATTGCTTGAAGGCATTCACGGCGACTCCTGCTGTGGCCGCGCCATGCTACTGCCCGGCAGCGCCGGGTGCGAGCGTATGCTCGCCGCTTTTCAAGCCGACGCACCCTCATGGACCTTCGCCAGACGCTGACCGCGCGCAACTTCCCCACGGCTGAAGAAGAGGCCCATGCCGCGCCAGCGGCAGGCCGCTACAGCGGGCCCGAAAGCGCCTACAAGCTGGCCTTTGCCGACAACGAATTCCTGCTGCGCGAAGAACTGCGCCCGGTGCGCATGCAGCTTGAACTGCTCACGCCTGACATGGTGCAAAAGCGCCTGGGCATTGAAAGCACCATCGTGATGTTCGGCAGCGCGCGCATCATGCCGCCGCAACTGGCTGCTCAGGCATTGGCCACAGCCCAGGCCGGTGGTGACGACGTTGCCGTGCGCCGCGCCACGGTGCAGGCCCAGATGAGCCACTACTACGACGAAGCGCGCGCCTTTGCCGCCCTGGTGACGAAACGCTCGCGCGAGCTGGACACGCCGATCTACGTCGTCACCGGCGGCGGCCCCGGCATCATGGAGGCCGGCAACCGCGGTGCGCACGACGTGGGCGGCAAGAGCATCGGGCTGAACATCGTCTTGCCGCATGAGCAGGAGCCCAACCCCTACATCACGCCGGAGTTGTGTTTCCAGTTCCACTACTTCGGCCTGCGCAAGATGCACTTCCTGATGCGCAGCATTGCGCTGGTGTGCTTCCCGGGCGGTTTCGGCACGCTCGACGAATTGTTTGAAACGTTAACCTTGATCCAGACCACCAAGTGCCGGCGCCGCCCGGTGCTGTTGTTCGGCCGCGAGTTCTGGAGCCGCCTGATCAACTTCGACATGCTGGTCGAGACGGGCATGATCAACGCCGCCGACCTGAACCTGTTCCAGTTCGTTGAGACCGCCGAAGAAGCCTGGGCCCACCTTGAGCGCGAGTACGGCTTCGACCTGCCACGCGGCCAGCGCGGCGAGTTCGCTGAAGACATTTGAAGCATCCAGCCGCATGCAACCCCAAGTCAGCCTGATCGGCGCGCCCACCGACATTGGCGCCGGCCACCGCGGCGCCAGCATGGGGCCCGAAGCGTTGCGCGTGGCCGGGCTGGTGGCCGCGCTGCAAGGCCGCGGCGTGAACGTGCGCGACCTGGGCAACCTGAACGGCCCGGCCAACCCCTGGCTGCCGCCCGTGGCGGGCTACCGCCACCTGGGCGAAGTGGTGGCCTGGAACCAGGCGGTGCATGCAGCGGTGCTGGCCGAGCTGCGCGCGCAGCGCTTGCCGATCCTGTTGGGCGGCGATCATTGCCTGGGCGTGGGCTCGATCAGCGCGGTGGCACGGCATTGCCGCGAAGTGGGCAGGAAGCTGCGCGTGCTGTGGCTCGATGCGCACGCGGACTTCAACACCAGCGCCCTCACGCCCAGCGGCAACCTGCACGGCATGCCAGTGGCCTGCCTGTGCGGCCACGGCCCGCAGGCTTTGATCGAAATCGGTGGCCAGGTGCCGGTGCTGAACCCGAAGTCGATCCGCCAGATCGGCATTCGCAGTGTGGATGCCGGCGAGAAGCGCTTCGTGCACGAGCAGGGCCTGGAGGTCTTCGACATGCGCTACATCGACGAGATGGGCATGCGCCACACCATGGAACTCGCCCTGGCCACGCTCGACACCAACACCCACCTGCACGTGAGCTTCGACGTCGACTTCCTCGACCCCGACATCGCCCCCGGCGTGGGCACCACCGTGCC
>JAYUQE010000072.1:0-5452 GCA_043756905.1 Burkholderiales bacterium
GCCACCATGAGCCACGAGATCCGCACGCCGATGAACGCGGTGATCGGCATGAGCGGGCTGCTCTTGGACACGCCATTGACGGAGGACCAGCGCGACTTCGCCACCACCATCCGCGATTCGGGCGACTCGCTTTTGACCATCATCAACGACATCCTCGACTTCTCCAAGATCGAAGCCGGGCGCATGGCGGTTGAAGCCCAGCCGTTTGACCTGCGCGAGTGGGTTGAATCGGCGCTCGATTTGATGGCCGCGCGCGCGACCGAAAAACACCTTGACCTGGCCTGCGAATTCAAGGGCGAGGTGCCCGCGGCGATCATGGGCGACGTCCCCCGCTTGCGGCAGATCTTGCTCGACCTGCTGAGCAACGCGGTGAAGTTCACCGAGGCGGGCGAGGTGGTGCTCAGCGTGCAAGTCGAAGGCGAATTGCTGCACTTCAGTGTGCGCGACTCCGGCATCGGCTTGAGTGAAGCCGGCAAGGGCCGCTTGCTCCAGAAGTTCAACCAGACCGATTCCTCCACCACGTGCATCCGCGTCGATGCCTTGGTCGCGGCGCTGACGCACGTCGCACCGCGTGCTGAGGGCTGAATGATGGCAACGCGCGCATCGGCTGGCCGCACACCCCTGGACGTGCTCGTCGAGTTCGCCCGTCAGTTGACCCAAGTGCACGGCGCCGACGCGCTGCACGCGCTGCTGGTCAAGACGGCGGGCAATTTATGTTCATGCCGGCGAACACTGCTCGTGCTGGATACGCCCGCTGGCCTGCGCATCGCCGACGCGGCATTGCCACGCGGCGAAGCTGCCGCTGCGCTGCTGACGGCGGTGACGCCTTGGCTTTGCGAGGCGCGCGATCAGCGCGCCGCCATGCTGTACGTCGGCCCACCGGGCGCCGCACCCGCCGGCCAGCGTAGCTGCATCGTCGCCCCGTTGATCGGCCCGCAAGGCACGATCGGCTTCCTCTACTGCGACATCGACGGGCGCTTCGGCCGCTGGGGCCAGGCCGATCGCGACGGCATCGCGGTGCTCGCGTCGCAGGCCTCGCTGGCGCTGCAAAACGCGCAACAGTTCAACCTGGCCCAGGAAGCGCTGCACGAGGCCAAGCAGTTTTCCGCAGAGCGGAACGAGGCGCTGGACTATCAGAGCGCGATCAGCGCCGTGCTGCGGGTGATCAGCGCATCGCCGGCCGACGTTTCGCCCGTGTTCGAGGCCATCATGGACAGCGCCCGGCGGCTGCTCGGCGGCGCCATCGCTGCGGTGTTCCGCTACGACGGCCGTCTGGTGCATGTGGTGGGCACGCGCGGCTGGTCGCCACAGGCGTTGGCGGATGCGCGTCGGCTGTATCCGGCACCGCCGAACCCAGCCATGCTCAGCGGCCGCGTGATCCTGTCGCGCACGACGCAAACCATTTTCGATACGCACGACGATCCGGCCTACGACCGGGTCACGGCGCGCGTGGGCCAATGGCGGCGCATGATCGCTGCACCGATGATCAAGGACGGCGTGCCGCTGGGCGTGATCGTGGTGGCCTGGCCCGTGCCCGGCGAAGTGCCGGCGCATCAGGCCACGCTGCTTAAGACCTTTGCCGACCAGGCCGTGATCGCGATCCAGAACGCGCGCCTGTTCAACGAGACCAAGGAGGCGCTGGAGCAGCAGACCGCCACCGCCGAAGTGCTGGAAGTGATCAGCAATTCGGTGGCCGACGCGCAGCCGGTGTTCGACAAGATTCTCGACAGTTGCCAGCGCCTGATCGAATCCACTGATTCGTGCGTGATGACGATCGACGACGACTCGTTCGTTCACGTCGGTTCGGTGCGCGGCGACCAAGGCCAGCGCTTTGCCAAGTACGAGCCGCGCCCAGTGGAGCAAACGGTCATCGCCCAAGCGATGCAGGAGCGCCATGTCATGCACTACCCGGACGCGTTGAGCGGCGCCGGTGTGCCCGAGCTGGTGCACCGCATGGCGGTCAAGATCGGCAACTTTTCCGTGATCATGGCGCCGATGATCTGGCAAGGGCGCGGCGTCGGCGCGCTGTTCGTCGTGCGCCGGCATGCCGAGCGCCAGTGGGCCGCCTTCACCGCCAAGGAGATTGCGCTGCTGGAAACCTTTGCCGACCAGGCGGTGATCGCGATCCAGAACGCGCGGCTGTTCAAGGCAGCGCAAGTGGCCCGCGCCCAGGCCGACAGCGCGCGGCTTCAGGCCGAAACCGCCAACGAAGCCAAGAGTGCCTTCCTGGCCACCATGAGCCATGAGATCCGCACGCCGATGAACGCCGTGATCGGCATGAGCGGGTTGCTGCTCGATACACCGTTAACCGACGATCAGCGCGACTTTGCGAGCACCATTCGCGACAGTGGCGACGCGCTGCTGACCATCATCAACGACATCCTCGACTTCTCGAAGATCGAAGCCGGGCGCATGGATGTCGAAGCGCACCCGTTCGACCTGCGCGAATGCGTGGAGTCGGCGCTCGACCTGATCGCTGCACGTGCCGCCGAAAAGCAGCTCGAGCTGGCCTATGTGTTCGAAAGCGAGGTGCCGGCCGCCATCAATGGTGACGTCACCCGGCTGCGGCAGATCCTGCTCAACCTGCTGGCCAACGCGGTGAAGTTCACCCACGACGGCGAGGTAGTGCTGACCGTGAATGCCGGCGCACCGGAGCCCGACGGCACGGTGGCGGTCACCTTCGCCGTGCGCGACACCGGCATCGGCTTGTCGGGCGAAGGCATGGGGCGGCTGTTCCAGAGTTTCAGCCAGGCCGACAGCAGCACCACGCGCAAGTACGGCGGCACGGGCCTGGGCCTGGCCATCAGCAAGCGCCTGGCCGAATTGATGGGCGGCAGCATGTGGGCCCGCAGCGCCGGGCCGGGCCAGGGCTCGACCTTCCACTTCAGCATCCGTGCGCCCTTGGCTGTCGTTGCTGACGCGGCGCCGTCTGCCCAGCCCGCGCGGCGCAACATCAGCGGCACGCAGCCGGCGCTGGCCGGCAAGCGCTTGCTGGTGGTCGATGACAACGCCACCAACCGGCGCATCCTGGCGCTGCAAGCCGCCAAATGGGGCATGTCGGCGCGCGACACCGCCGCGCCGGCCGAGGCCCTGCGATGGCTGGATGACGCGCGCGCCGCGAGCGAGCAATTCGATCTGGCGATCCTGGACATGCACATGCCAGACATGGACGGCGGCACGCTGGCCGCGCGCATCCGCCAGGCCGGGCACGCGTTGCCGTTGGTGCTGTTCACATCACTGGGGCGAAAACCGGCCGGCGACGGCGTCTTTGCCGCCACACTGGCCAAGCCCTTGCACCAGAGCCAACTGTTCGACACGCTGGTTTCGCTGCTGGCCCACGAAGGCACGCCGCAGGCGGTGTCGCCCATGCCGAAGCCGAAGATCGACGCCGGCCTGGCGCAGCGCCACCCGCTGCGCATCTTGCTGGCCGAAGACAACGTGGTGAACCAGAAGCTGGCCTTGCGGCTGCTGCAGCAAATGGGCTACCGGGCCGATGTGGCCAGCAACGGTGTCGAGGCCATCGAATGCATCGAGCGCCAGCCCTATGACGTGGTGCTGATGGATGTGCAAATGCCCGAGATGGATGGCCTGGAAGCCACGCGCCGTATATGCTCATCTCTACGGTTAGGACTGCGCCCGCGCATCGTGGCCATGACCGCCAATGCCATGCAGGGCGACCGTGAAGAGTGCCTGGCCGCGGGCATGGATGACTACGTGACCAAGCCGATCCGGGTCGACCAGCTCGTCGCCGCCTTGCTTCAAGCCACCATGCGCCAGGAGCGTTGACATGCCCAGCCCGATCATTGATGCGGCCACTTTTACCGAGCTGCAAGACAGTGCCGGCACCGACTTTGCCGGCGAACTGGCCGACACCTTCATCGCCGAGGCGCCAGGCATGCTGCAAGCCCTGCGCAGCGCGCTGGCTCAGGGGGACGCCGACGGTTTTCGGCGCGCCGCGCATTCGCTCAAGTCAAACGCCCAGACCTTCGGCGCGACCCGCCTGACCGGCCTGGCGCGCGAGCTGGAGTTGGGCGGCCTGGCGGCACTCGGCAGCGCCGGTGGCGCCGCACTGGAACACCTGCCCCAGGCGCTTGACGAAGCTGCCGCGGCCTTGCAGGCGCTGTGTCATGGCCAATGACTCGCTTGCAGCGGCGCCACCGGCCGGCCGCCTGCTGGTGGTGGACGACAACAAGGTCAACCGCCTGCTGCTGGCGCGCAGCGTGTCGCTGCTTGGCCACCAGGCCACCACGGCCGAGAACGGCCGCATCGGCCTGGAACTGCTGCAACGCGAAGCCTTCGACCTGATGTTGCTCGACATCGAAATGCCCGAGATGAACGGCTTCCAGGTGCTGGAGCGGCTGGCCACCTTGCCCGCGCTGCGCGACTTGCCGGTGATCGTGACCTCGTCGCTCGAAGGCGTGGCCAACGTCGTGCGCTGCATCGAACTCGGCGCCGAGGACTACCTGACCAAACCGGTGAACCCGGTGCTGCTGAAGGCGCGCATCAACGCCAGCCTGGAAAAGAAACGCTTGCGCGACCAGCTCAAGGCCCTGGTGCGGCGCTTTGCCACGTCGCAAGTGGCTGAGGACATGCAGCAATCGGGCTTTGCGCTGGGCGGCCGGTACGTCACGGCCAGCGTGATGTTCTGCGACATCCGCGGCTTCACCGCGCTGGTGGAAGCACAGCCTCCCGACGAAACCATCGAGCTGCTCAACACCTGGTACACGCTGATGTTCGATGCCATCAACAGCCACGGCGGCGTGGTCAACCAGATGCTCGGCGACGGGCTGATGGCCATCTTCGGTGCGCCCGCGCCGCTGGCCGACGCACCGGGCAGCGCCGTCGCCGCCGCGCTCGAAATGACCGCCATGGTCGAACAGTTCAGCCTGGAGCGCCAGGCCGCCGGCAAGGCCGGGTTGCGCATCGGCATCGGCATTGCCAGCGGCGAGGTCGTGGCCGGCTACACCGGCACGCAGGAGCGCGCCACCTACACCTGCATCGGCGGCACGGTGAACCTGGCCGCGCGGCTGGAGGCGCACACCAAGGTGGCGCAACACGGCATCTTGATCGACGGCGCCACGCGCGCGGCGTTGGGTGCGGGCGTGCCGGCGCTGGCGCTGGGCCTGGTGCCGTTCAAGGGCAAGGGGGAGGCGGTGGCGGTGTTTGCCATTTCGGCCTGAAGCACTGGCGTCACCTGGAGTTCAGGTCGGCACTTGGCTGCGTTCTAGGGAACGTCTGCACAACCCCTCGGAATTACAGTTTCAGTTGACTGCCTTCGCTTTCGCCTCGGGTCTGTGAATTTGAGGTCGCGAACTCGCGATTCCCCCTGTTTCTTTGCCATTTCTGGCCTTGCCCGGGCCCTTCGCCCGCGCTGCAGGCGCACTCATGCCCGCAGCCCCTGCAATATGCGCTTGCGCACCATCCACAGGTTGCTCAGCGCGAACAGCGTCAC
>JAYUQE010000073.1:0-2119 GCA_043756905.1 Burkholderiales bacterium
TGATTCTCCGCGTGCAAGGTCATGACCTCGGGATGCTCGGAAGGCTCCTGGCCGGCCGGGTCTTCGACAAGCTCCTCGGCCATCTTCTCGCCGGCCTTAAGCCCCGTGATGCGGATTTCCACATCACGACCCGGCTCCAGACCGGAGAGCAGGATCAGGTTGCGCGCCATGTCCATGATGCGGACCGGCTCGCCCATGTTGAGGATGAAGATTTCGCCGCCCTTGGCCATCGCGCCGGTCTGCAGGACGAGCCCGACCGCCTCCTCGACCGTCATGAAGTAGCGGGTGACCTCGGGGTGGGTGATCGTGACCGGATGGCCGAGCTCGATCTGCTCCTGGAAGATCTTGAGCACGGAGCCGGAGCTGCCGAGCACGTTGCCAAAGCGCACGGCCATGAACTTGGTGCCGGCGTGTTCAGCCGCCATCGCGCTGAGCACCATTTCGGCGGCGCGCTTGGTGGCACCCATCACGTTGGTGGGGTTCACCGCCTTGTCGGTGCTGATGAGCACGAAGCGTTCGCAGTGCACTTCGGCGGCGGCCAATGCGGCGTGGTAAGTGCCCAGGGTGTTGTTGCGCAGCGCGGCCCAGGCGTTGTCGCTTTCCATCAGCGGCACATGCTTGAACGCGGCGGCATGGAACACCACCTGCGGCTTGAAGCGTTGGCAGGTGGCGCGCAGGTGTTCCAGGTCTTTCACGTCGCCCATCAGCTTCACCAGCGGCAGCGCCGGGAAGCGTTCGCCCAGGTCTTGCTCGATGGTGTACAGATTGAATTCACTGAGTTCATACAGCACCAGCCGCGCCGGCTTGAAGCGCGCCACCTGGCGGCAGAGTTCGCTGCCGATGCTGCCGCCGGCGCCGGTGATGAGCACGGTCTTGCCGTGCAAGGTTTCGCTGATGCCGGCTTCATCAAGCACCACGGGTTCGCGGCCCAGCAAGTCCGTGGGCTCGATGCCGCGCACCCGGTCCACGCCGCGTGAGCCGTCGGCAATTTCTTCGGCGTCGGGCACGGTGAGCACCGGCAGGCCGGTGGCCGCGGTCATTTCCAGCAACTGCTTGCGCCGCGCGCCCTTCACTGACGGCAGGGCCACGATGAGATGCGTGGCGGCGCCGCGCACGGCCTTGTCTTGCACCGCGGCCAGGGGGCCGAGCACACGCACGCCGCCGATGCTGGCGCGCTGCTTGGCGGGGTCGTCATCGAGCAGGCCGAGCACGATCCAGCCCTGCTGGTGGATGCCGGCCAGCAGCAAACGTGCAGCTTCACCGGCACCCAGCACGAGCACGCGGCGCACCTCGGCATCACTGCCCGTGATGCGCGCGCGCGCATGTTCGTAGAGCATGCGGTAGCCCATGCGCACCAGCGCCACCAGCATCAGCGCCACCAGCGGGTGCAGGGCCAGCACGGCGCGCGGCACCTTCGTGAGTTGCAGGCCCATCACCACCGCGGCGCTGGCCAAACCGGCCACTGCACAGGCCACGGCAATGCGTTGGACATCGCCAAAGCCCGAGAAGCGCCACATGGCGCGCGGCACACGCAGCAGCGCGAAGACCAGCAGGTAGGCCGCCACGATGCCCAGCAGCACCCAGTGGTCGTAGCTGGGCCGGTCGCGCAGCCAGCGCTCGAAACCCAGGCGGAACAGGTAGGTCACGTTCCAGGCCAGGGCGATGACCAGGCCGTCGATCAGCAGTGACAGCGGCTCGCGATAGGGGCGCAGACGCGCCAGCGCAAGTTCGAGGCGGTGCCAGAGGGTGGTGGGCGCAAGGGTCATCGAATGGGCTTGTGGGTGGGCCGGCTCAGGCTCTTGCCCGGCCGGCGAAATTGTATGAACCAGGTGCAGAACCGGGCCATGGCGCCGCGCCTGCACGTGCAGTGCTCACACTGCCCACAACACACCCAGGGGCACGGCCCACAACTGATCGCCGAAGGGCAGCAGTTGTTCGCCGGTGTACAGCACCACGCCCCTGGTGAAGTGCGGGCCGGCGGCCGCGGCCAGTTCGCGCAAACCGTTGAAGTCAGCCTGGCTGATGCTGGCACTGGCCTTGACCTCGATGCCCGCCACGCGCTGGTCGGGCGTTTCGAGCACCAAGTCAACCTCGCGCCCGGCCACGGTGCGAAAGTGCC
>JAYUQE010000074.1:0-5438 GCA_043756905.1 Burkholderiales bacterium
CTCCTGCTTCGCGCTCGGCAACCCGATGCTCCCGGTCTGGCGCGGTGAGTTGCAGTGTCTCGGGCTCGGCATGGCCGTGGACGTATGGGACGACGCGGGCAAGCCGCTCCGCGGAGTGCCCGGTGAACTCGTCTGCACGCGTCCGTTCCCGTCCATGCCGGTCGCGTTCTGGAACGACGCCGACGA
Organism: Burkholderiales bacterium; assembly: GCA_043756905.1. Taxonomy (GTDB): domain Bacteria; phylum Pseudomonadota; class Gammaproteobacteria; order Burkholderiales; family Burkholderiaceae_C; genus Rubrivivax. Next base: position 187 of record JAYUQE010000074.1, read on the forward strand.
CGCCAAGTATCGCGCGGCCTATTTCGACTTCTTCCCCGGCACCTGGCGTCATGGTGACTGGGCGGAGATCACCGAGCACGAGGGTCTCGTGATCCACGGTCGCAGCGACGCGACGCTCAATCCGGGCGGAGTACGGATCGGCACGGCGGAGATCTACCGGCAGGTCGAGCAGTTGCCGGAGATCCTCGAAAGTGTCGTGGTGGGGCAGGACGTCGGGAGCGGCGCCGACAAGGACGTGCGGATCGTGCTCTTCGTGCGTCTCCGCGCCGGCGCGGTGCTCGACGACGCATTGCGCTCGCGCATCAAGCAGGTGATCCGTGCCGCCACGAGCCCGCACCATGTGCCGCGTGTGATCGAGCCGGCGCGGGTGCGATTCATATCTTCACAGGCTCTGAGGTCAAGGGTCCAGGTTGATGGCCCGGCCCACATAGTGCGGCAGGTGCATCACCCGGTACACCGAACATTCAATGTTGCTGCGCATGCGGTGGCGCGCGTCGCGCCCGTATTGGCGAAAGCGCAGCGCCCACTCCATGAGGTTGGGCTCGCCGGTGATGAGTGACAGCGCGGCCAACTGGCGCGCATGCACCCAGGTGTAGAAGACACAAGACGGCGTGGCTGTGCGCGGGCTGGCCAGGTCATACAAGCTGATGTGGCCGGTGTCATACGACGGCAGAAATTCCGGGTGCAGCAGCGTGGCCAGGCCTTGCTCGAACAGGCGCAGCGCATTGGCGTCTTGTGCCGCCCGCGCCATTTCGTGCAGGCCGAACAGCGACGACAGAAACCCGTTCAGCACCTGCCGGCATTGGCCCGCAATCGGGTACATCTCAAAGACCACCCAGCCCGGCTCGGTTTCATAACGCAGGCCACCCTTGGCCACATCGACATCGAAGATGCGCAGCGCCAGGCGCGCGGCGTCGAGCCAGCCGGCATCGGGCACCAGTTGGTGCGCACGCATGAAGATGCTGAGCATCCAACCCTGCACCATCGCAGACGGCCAGCCGAGTTCGTGTTCGTCGTAGCCGTCTAACGGTTCCAGGTGAGGCAAGACCAGGCAGGTGCCGCGCTCCAGCGTGCGCCACTCGGCGCGGTCGTACAGGCGCCGCGCGGTGGCCAGGAAGGCATGGGTCAGCACGTCGTCGTTGTGCAGCCAGGCGCCGTGGTACAGGGCCATGGCCTCGTGGCACAAGTCAATCGGTAACTGCTTGTGCGCCTGGTGGCTGTAGGCTCGGCTGGCCAGCCAGCGCAGGGTTTCCTCATCAGCGCCGGTTTCGAACATCGGGTGCAGGCCCAGTTCAGGGCCCTCGTACTCGACGTTCGGGTCAAACTGCAACGGGTCGCGCTGCCACACGGCGAGTTGGCGCTGCCGGTCGGCGTTGCGCAGCACGATGTCCGATATGTTTCGTTGGAACTTTGAAAACATCGTCGGCTGGGGGATGCAATGGCGGCTGGATGAGTCAACCAACATTGTGGCGGGAATGTGTAACTTGATGTCCCTGCTGGCGCGCGGCATGATGGCCGCGTGCCCACCGTCGAATTCACGCCGCAGTTGCGCCGCTTCCTGGCCACCCCCAAGGTGCAGTGCAAAGCCGCCACGTTGCGCCAGGCACTTGAAGCGGCCTTTGCGCTGACGCCTGCATTGCGCGGTTACGTGCTCGACGACCAAGGCCACCTGCGTGCCAACGTGGTGATTTTTGTCGATGGCCGGCGCAGCACCGACCGCACGGGCCTGGCCGACCCTTTGCAACCACACAGCACGGTGCATGTGCTGCAAGCGCTTTCTGGAGGATGAACATGTCGCAACGTGCCTGGGTTGCCACCCGCAAGGGCTTGTTTGAACTGGTTGCGCACGGCGCGGGTTGGCGCATCGCCAAGGTGAGCTTCCTGGGCGACCCGGTGACCATGCTGTTGCCGCCTCAAGCCGGTGGGCCCGATGTGGGGCGCATGCTGGCGGCTTTGAACCTGGGCCACTTCGGCGCCAAGGTGCATGCCAGCGACGATGCCGGCGCCACCTGGGCTGAAGTGGCTTGTCCCAGCTACCCCATGCAGCCCGAAGGCGCGCCGGGCCCGGCCTGGAAGCTGCAATTGATCTGGGCGCTGGCCGCGGCGCATGGCACGGTGTGGGCCGGCACCTTGCCCGGCGGCCTGTTCCGATCGGGCGATTTCGGCCGCAGTTGGGCGCTGGTTGAAGACCTGTGGCACAGGCCCGAGCGGCTGGAATGGTTTGGCGGCGGGTATGACGCCCCGGGCATCCACTCCATCTGCCCGCACCCCACGAACGCGCAAGAGCTGCTGGTGGGTGTGAGTTGCGGCGGCGCCTGGCGCAGCCTTGATGCCGGCAACACCTGGCAGCAAAGCGCGCACGGCATGAGCGCCAACTTCATGCCGCCGGAGCAAGCCGAGAACCCCAATATCCAGGATCCACACGCCATCGTGCGCTGTGCTTCAAGACCCGAGGTGTTGTGGTGCCAGCACCATGGCGGCATCTGGCGCTCGGGTGACGCTGGGCAAAGCTGGCAGGAAGTGAAAGACGTGCCGCTGTCCGACTTCGGCTTCGCCGTGGCGGTGGATCCGAACGATGCCGACACCGCCTGGTTCGCCCCCGGCGTGGCTGACCAGTGCCGCGTGCCGGTGAACGCCGCCTTCGCCGTGAACCGCACGCGCGACGGGGGCAAGAGCTTCCAGAGCCTGCGCGCGGGCTTGCCGCAGGCCAATTGCTACGACCTCGTCTACCGCCACGGCCTGGCGGTGGCAGAAGACGGCCGCACGCTGCTGATGGGCAGCACCACCGGCCACCTATGGGCCAGCAGCGATGCTGGTGAGAGCTGGCAGGCGGCGGCGCTGAACCTGCCGCCAATCTATGCCGTGCGGTTCGGGTAACCGGAAACATCGGGTTTGATGCGCGCCGGCCACAGCCCGTGGCCGAATCGTGCATTTCGTCCCACGTTTTGTGGACAACCACTCGTTCGGGGGAGTGACCGCGCAGCGCGTCGGCTTAAATATGTTTGACACAAACCGCAGTCAGCATCCGAGCCTTGGATTTGAGCCAGCGTTTTGCGGGAGAACACAACATGCCCCACACCATTTTTGTCGGCGCCCGTTCCCGTTTCGTTACGGCGGTGGCGTGGATGTTCATTGCGCTGTCTGCGCTGGCCAGCCTCAGCGCCTTGTTGCAACACGCCGCAGCGGCATCGTTCATGCCGCAGGTCGCCGGTGTGGTTCACCCGCTGCCGCTGCTCACCGGCCTGTTGCTGGGTTACTTGCCGTGGGTGCTGGGCGTGGGCCTGGTGGTGTCGTTGGCCACGCTGGCCAGCGCCATCGGGTTGCTGTTGCGCCTGGAATGGGCGCGCCGGGTGTTCATCGGGTTGATGGTGTTGTGCATCGTGGCCAACCTGGCCGGCATGTGGTTACAGCATGAGGTGATGCTGTCGCTGGTCAGCCAGACGCTGGGCGACTCCACCTTGCCGGCGGCGGTGGCCAAGGTCTTCGGTGGTTTCGTGGCCGCGGCACGCTGGCTGGCCGTGGTCCTCACGCTGCTGGCTTGTATGCTGCTGGCATGGATCATCCGCCGCTTGATGTCTGCCACCGTGCGCCAAGAGTTCGCGTAAACCAGGCCCGTCAAGCCACCCAACGCCGGCCCCGCATTGCGGCGCCGGCGTTTTTGCTGGCGGCCTGGCTGACAGCCTGTGGCGGCGGTGGTGGCGCCAGCCCGCAGCCGGTAACGCCAGGCCTGCCGGCTGTGGTGGCCAGCGCGGCCAGCCTGGTGGCACCGGGCTGCACCGGCGGGCGCAGCAGCGGCACGGTGTACCTCGACGCCGAGGTGGAACCCACGCTGGCCGCATCGCCGCTCAACCCGCAGCACCTGGTGGCTGCCTGGCAGCAAGACCGCGCCAGCGACGGCGGCGCCCGTGCCCTGGTGAGTGCCGTGTCGTTCGACGGCGGCCAAACCTGGGCGCGCAGCCTGCAACCCTTTTCGCGCTGCGGCGGCGCGTTGGCCGGCAGCGCGGGTGACCATGAGCGTGCCACCGACCCCTGGGTCGACTTTGCGCCCGACGGCACCGTGTACCTCATGGGCCTGGCCTTCAGCGGCGCCAACTTCACCGCCAGTTCACGCAGCGCCATGCTGGTTAGCCGCTCCAGCGACGGTGGGCGAACGTTCGGCGCGCCGCTGCTGCTGCATGGTGATGGCGCGCAGGGCTTCAACGACAAGAACACCCTCACCGCAGACCCTACCGATGCGCGCTTCGTCTACGCGGTGTGGGACCGGCTCGACGACGCCGGCAACGGCCCGACGCTGCTGGCGCGGTCCACCGACGGCGGCCAGACGTGGGAGAGCGCGCGCCAGATCGTCGTACCAACGGTCGGGGTGAGCCAGACCGGTATCAGTCAAACCATCGGCAACCGCATCGTCGTGCTCACCAGCGGGCCTGAGCGTGGCGCGCTGGTGAATGTGTTCACGCAGATCGACACGGCCAATGGCCGCAGCAGCGCCACGGTGCGGGCCACGCGCTCGCTCGACCAGGGGCTGACGTGGAGCGCGCCGGTCGTGGTGGGCGAGCACCGAGCCGTGGGCACGCGCGACGCCGCCAGCGGCCAGGCCATTCGCGACGGCGGCATCATCCCCGCCGTGGCCACCGGCGCCGACGGCCGCATCTGGGTCGCCTGGCAAGACGCGCGCTTCACCAGCGGCGCGCACGACGCCATCGCCCTGGTGGTTTCAAACGACGGCGCGCGCACTTTCAGCGCACCGGTGGCCGCTAACCGCGAACTGAGTGTGCCGGCCTTCACCCCCAACCTGGCCACCCGGCCCGATGGCGGCGTGGCCCTGCTGCACTACGACCTGCGCAGCAACACCGCAGCCACGCAAACCCTGCTGGCTGACGCCTGGCTGGTGCAGACCAGCGACGCCCTGGTGTTCAGCGAGACCGCCCTGGTGCGCAGCTTCGACATGGCCCAGGCGCCCGATGCCGGCGGCCTGTTCCTGGGTGACTACCAGGGCCTGGTCTGGGCCGGTGGCCGCTTCATCGCCGTGGCCGCTCTGGCCGCGGGCGGCAACACCAACCGCACCGACATCTTTGCGCTGGGTGTGGGGCCTTGAGGTGCGCCGCGTGCGCCCCCGGGGCGGCCGGTAACGCCGACGTCCGAGTGTTCACATTCAACCTAGAAACGGCAGTTGGACGCGCCCGAGCGGGCCGTGATGCGGTGTGCTGGCAAGGCGCGACGACGACGCAGGCTCATGCCTGCTAGGAGGAGCA
>JAYUQE010000075.1:0-15814 GCA_043756905.1 Burkholderiales bacterium
GCAGATCGAAGGCGCCTACCTCGTGCGCAACGCATCGGCACTGACCGACAACGCGCAGGTTGACCGCGCCGGCACCAGCGTGATGGTGGGCAAGGGCAGTGCCTACGACCTGTACCTGTCGCGCGAACTCAAGGCCGCGAAGATCTTGCGCGCGCCGACTTCACCGGCCGTGGTGGACAGCTTCATCACCGAGAACGCCGATGTCGCGGCCGGCGTGAAGCAGCAGTTGCAGACCGACGCCGCGCGCATTCCGGGCCTGCGCTTGCTGCCCGGCCGCTTCATGGTCATCGAACAAGCGATGGGCGTGCAGGCCAACCGCGGTGAGGCAGCGCAAGGCCTGCTGCGTGCCTTTGTGGAACGCGCCAAGGCCAGCGGCTTTGTGGCGGCCAGCCTGCAAAAACACGGCATCAAGGGCGCCCTCGTGGCGCCTGCTGCGTAGCGCGCCAGGGTCCTTCGCTTCTGACCTGCACACAGCGGCCGCAGCCGCGACTGCGCTGCGCCTGTGCTGCGCCTCAGCCGCTACTCCCCCGTGACGGCCGCGTCCTTGATCAGCTGCGCCCAGCGCTCGTGGTCTTTCTTCAGCCACTCGCGGTATTCGTCGGGCGATGAGCCCACGACCACGGCGCCCAGGCCGCGCAGCTTGTCCTGGATCGCCGGCTTGGCCAGCGTGGCGCGGATGGCCGTGCTCAGCTTGGCCAGCACCGGCGCGGGCGTTCCGGCCGGCGCCAGGAAGCCCACCGGGCCGACGTAGTCCTCGAAGCCCGGGAAGCCTGCTTCGGCCATCGTCTGCACGCCCGGAAAGTCGGCATGGCGCTGCTTGGTGGTGATGCCGATCACCTTCAGCTGTTTGCCCGCCACGCGGTCGGCGACGCCGATCATCGGATAGAACATGAAGTCAACACGGCCCGCCATCACCTCGGTCAGCGCCGGTGCGTTGCCGCGGAAAGGGATGTGGTTCATCTTGGCGCCGCCACGCACCTCCAGCAGTGCGGCCGACAGGTGGGCCGAGCCGCCATTGCCGGCGGAGCCGAAGGACACGTCGCCCGGCTTGGCCTTGGCCGCCTTCACCAGGTCGGCCACGCTCGCGAAGCGCGAATCGGGCCCTACCACCAGCACCTGCGGCAGCACCACCGCCAGGCTGACCGGCGCGAAGTTTTTCACTGGGTCGTACTTAACCTTGCCGGCGCCGAGCAACGCGTTGACGTTGTGCGACAGCGTGTTGACGATCAGCGTGTAGCCGTCGGCCGGCGCACGCGCCACGTCTTCGGTGGCGATGTTGCCGTTGGCGCCGGTCTTGTTCTCCACCACCACGGATTGGCCCAACGCCACTTGCAGATCCTGCGCCACCAGGCGCGCGATCACGTCCGTCGGGCCGCCGGCGGCGTAGCCCACCACCATGCGGATCGGTTTGCTCGGGAAGTCCTGCGCCAGCGTGGGCAGGGCCGTGGTGGCCAACATCGCCAGGCAGGCGCTGGACAGGGTGCGTCGGGTAAGTTTCATGGTGGGGTCTTTCGGGTGATGTGGTGGGTTGGGAATCAGGCTGCGATCTGGTGCTCGAGCACACCGATGCGCGAGATTTCCATGCGGATATGGTCGCCGGGCTGCAGCCAGACCGGCGGGTTGCGGAAGGCGCCGATGCCGGCGGGCGTGCCAGTGGCGATCACGTCGCCCGGTTCCAGCGTCATGTAGCTGCTGATGAATTCGATCAGCCGCGCCACCGGGAACAGCATGTCGGCGGTGTGGCCGTGCTGCATCGGCTGGCCGTTCACATGGCAGCTCAGTTCCAGCGCCTGCGGGTCGGCAATCTCGTCGCGCGTTACCAGCCACGGGCCCATCGGGCAAAAGCCGTCCATGCTCTTGGCGAAGGTGGTTTGCGCGGGGCTGACATCAAACTGGAAATCGCGCGCGCTGACGTCGTCGAGCACGGTGTAGCCGGCGACATGGTCGAGCGCCTGCGCCATCGGCACACGCTGCGCGAAGCGGCCGATCACCACCGCGAGCTCGACCTCGAAGTCGAGCTTGGTCACGCCCGCAGGCCGCACGACGCGGCTGCCAGGCGCACACACACTGCTGGGCAGCTTGCTGATGATGCGCGGCTTCTCGAAAGGCGCGACGCCGGTTTCCTTGGCATGGTCGGCATAGTTGCGGCCGATGGCCACCACCTTGCCGGGGCGGGGCACCGGGGCCAGCAGTTGCACGTCGGCCAGCGCAATGCCGTTCCCGGTCGGCAGCTTCAGTTGACGCGCTGCATCCACGCCGGCCTGCAGCAGCCGCAGCATGCCGCCCGCTGCGGGCAGCAGACCGTGCGCGGCCAGGCGAGCCAACACATCGGCCGGCACCGGCAGCCGCGCGACTTGATCCTCGACGTCGAACACACGCCCGTCGACCACCACGCCGACCTTCGCGGCACTCTGCGCAGCACCGCGCTCAGCACCACCCGCGGCACGAAAGCTGACGAGCTTCATGCCGCCGCGAAGAAACGTGTGGCCGCCACCTGGCAGCGCTTGATCAGGCGGTGCTCGTCGGGCCGGTAGTCGGCCACCGCGTTGTGGATGGTGCCCATGTTGTCCCACATCAGCACCGTGCGCGGCACCCAGTTGAACTTGTAGCGAAAACGCTCCTGCGTCTGGTGCTTGAACAGGAACGCCAGCATCTCGTCACTCTGTGCCTGCGGCAGTTGATTGATGCGCATGGCATAGCCGGGGTTGCAGTACAGCACCTTGCGCCCGGTGATGGGGTGGGTCAGGAACAGCGGCTGCGACACCGGTGGTTTGGCCGCGCGCTGTGCGTCGGTGAGCGGCGCGCGGGTGCTGCCCTTGTCGCGACGCATCATTTCCCAAAACTTCTCGAAGTCGTGCATGGCGGTCATGCCGTCGAGCCGCTGCTTCAGGTCAGCCGGCAACTCGTCGTAGGCGGCGTGCATGTTGCAGAACTCGGTGTTGCCCAGCGCCACGCCATTGCGCATGGGGATCTGCAGGCCGTACAGGATGTTGGTGAAGGCAATCAAACGGCTGTAGGACATGTCGGTATGCCAGTCCTGCCCCGCATCGGCCAGGCCGATTGGTTTGCCGTCCACCACCATGTTGGACAGCGTCATGACCTCGGGCAGCCCAGGTTCTTGATAGGCATTCGCCACGTTGACTTCAAGCTCGCCGAAATTGGCGCTGAAGTTGCGCAGGTTCAGCGGCGTCAGCGTCTGCTCGGGAAAGTTGAGCACGCCGTGGCGGCCCAGCGCGGCGATGATCTCGTCCCGCTGCTGCGGCGACAGCGGCAACGCCAGGTCGATGCCTTCGACGCGCGCGCCCAGGGTCAGGCCAGTGGGAATGATCTGCATGGGGTTCTTTCGTTGATGTGGGAATGCTACCGGCTCACCACACGCGTTCGAGCAGTTGCTCGACTTCGCTGGCGTGGGCCACGGGCCGCGGGTTGAAGTAGAGGCCGCGCTCGTGCATCACCTGCCCGGCCACCGGGCCGAGTTGCGAACGTTGCACACCCAGGTCGCGCAACCGTGTGGGCACGCCCAGCGTCAACTGCAGCGCGCGCAACGCGTCGACCAGCGCAGCGGCGTTTTTGTCAGTGTGCGCTGGCAGGCCGATGACCTGCGCTGCAGCGGCCAGTTCGGCTTGCGCCGCGCTGGCGTTGAAGGCGATGGCCTCGGGCAGCAGCACGGCATTGGCGTCGCCATGGCCGATGCCAGTGCCGGCGCCCAGCGCGTGGCAGATGGCGTGGTGCAGGCCGGTGCGCGCGTTCAGCAGCACCTGGCCCGACAGGTGCGCGGCGGCGAGCAGGTCACCGCGCGCGTCCATGTCGCCCGGTGCAGCGGCCACGGCCGGCAGCGCGCTGAAGAACAGGCGCGTGCCGTGCAGGGCCAGCGCCGTGCTGACGGGGCTGCGCACTGTGGAGTACAGCCCTTCCAGGCAGTGCGCCAGGCCGTTCATGCCGGTGGCCAGCATCACGGCCGCGGGCACGCACAGGTTGGCTTGCGGGTCGATCAGGATCAGCCGCGCTGCCAGTTGCGGGTCGGTGAAGAGCAGCTTGCTGCCCTGTGCCGTGCGGACGCCCAGGCTGGGCGTGACTTCGGCCGCCGACGCGGTGCCGGGCACGGCCACGATGGGCAGCTTGGGTTGGCGCAGTTCGGGCATGAACAGCGTTGCCGGCGGCGAGAAGCGCGAGGCATGGTCTTCGAGCGCACCGCCTTCGGCCAGCCACAGCGCCGTCGCCTTGGCGGTGTCGCTGGCGCTGCCGCCGCCGACAGCGACGAAGCCGTCCACGCCTTCACGGCGCGCCAGGTCGACCAGGTGCGTGACGACCTCGACCGACGAATGCGCTGGCACTTCGCTGAACCACAGGGCGGGCAACGACTGCAACGCGCTGCGCACCGCGCCATGCAGGCTGGACGCCGCCGTGCGCGCGCCGCTCAGCACGAGCGGGCGCTGGACACCCAGGCTGCCGAGTTCAGCGCGCAGCGTCGCGATGCAGCCCGGGCCGAACACCACGCGGCTGGCCGGCGTGCGGTGCACGAAAGGCGCGGTCACTGCTGGAACTCGAATTCGGTCACGATGGCCTGTTCGGCCACAAGCCAGGCACCGTCAAGCCGCACCAGCTGCGTCGTCACCAGCGACATGCGAAACGGCCCGCTGATCGTGACCGGCCCCGCCTGCACCCGGCCGTCGTCGAACTTCAGCGCCGTCATGTAGTGGCTGAACTGCGCCTCGTCACCGGCTGCCGAGCGCTGCAGCAAATTCGTCACGAGGTGGCGGATGCGCTGCGTGCCCGAGCGTTGTTGCAAGGCCGCCAGAATCTGCGCGTGCCCCTGCAGCCGCTGGCCCTGGCGGTGCCACACGGCCTGCGGCGCCATCAGCGACAGCAGTGCGTCGTAGCGCCGCTCGTCAAGGTGGTCGAACAGCGCGAGGATGGTTTGTTCGGGGCTGATGGGGCTGGTGGGGCTCATGGGGCGGTTCAGGAACGGACGGTGTTTGGCCGGGCTTGTCTTTGATGCAAGGCAAATCTATGGCGAAAGGCCCGCCGGCAACAGCACTTTGCTGCGAAATTACTTTTTCCATATCGGAAACAATGCAGCGCCTCCACCCCCTCTAGAGTCGCGCCCCAATGGACCGCCTGCGCTGCCTTGAAATCTTTGCCGAAGTGGCCCGTGGGGGCAGCTTTACGGCGGCTGCGCAACGTTTTGCGATCTCGCGCTCGGCGGTCAGCAAACACGTGGCCTGGCTCGAGCAGACGCTCGGCGCGCAGTTGCTGGCGCGCACCACCAAAGAAGTGGGCCTGACCAGCGCCGGCCAGCGCCTGCTCGAAAGCAGCCTGCAACTGCTGGAGCGTTTCGAGGAGATTCAGGCCGAGGTGCGCGACGCCGTCGACACGCCGCGCGGCGTGATCCGCATCGGCACGCCGCCGTCTTTCGGCGTGCACCAGTTGCTGCCGCTGGTGCTGCGCTTCACGCAGGCACACCCCGACATCCAAATCACGATCGAAGCCGACGACGGCCGTGCCAGCCTGGTGGCCGAGCGGCTGGACATGTCGATCCGCATCGCGCCAGCGCTGGACGACGCGAGTTACGTGGCGCAGTCGCTGCTGAAGGCGCCGCAGGTGCTGGTGGCCGCGCCCGCGTACATCCAGCGCACGGGCCCACTTGCCAGCGTGCAAGACTTGACGCGGCATGAGTGCCTGGTGCACACGCTGAAGTCCCCGACCGCGTACTGGCGCTTCGCCACGCCTCAAGGCGAGACCGCAGTGCGCGTGCGCGGCACGCTGTGCTCCAACCTGGGCGAGGCCTTGCATCACGCGGCACTGGCTGGCCGTGGCCTGGCTGTCCACCCGACCTACATGGTGGCGGCGGACATAAGCGCTGGCCGTCTGGTGAACGTGCTGCCCCACACGCCCCCGCTGGGCCTGGACATCTACGTCATCTATCCCGCGCGCAGCAACCTGCCCAAACGGGTGCGCGCCTTCCTGGATCACCTGCGCGACTGGGCGCTCTCACCGCCCGACTGGGCACAGCCAACCACGCCACCATGAGCCTTTTTCCGAACCTGAGCCAGGCGGTTTCGATTGCCGACCTGCGCCACATGGCGCAGCAGCGCCTGCCGCGCGCGCTGTTCGACTTTTACGACGGCGGCGCCGAAGACGAAACCACGTTGCGCGGCAACCGTGACGCCTTCGAGCGCTGCCGGCTGCGCCCGCGTGTGCTCGTCGACGTGGAGCAGGTGGACCCATCGACGCAGCTGCTGGGCGCACCCACCGCGTTGCCGCTGGCCATCGCGCCGACGGGTGCGCCGGGCTTCGGCTGGCCGGGCGCCGACGTCGCCATCGCCAAGGCCGCAGCGGCGATGGGCGTGCCGTATTCGCTGTCGAGTTCGGGCACCACATCGATCGAGGCCGTTGCACGCGAGGCGCCGGGCCGGCTCTGGTTTCAGGCCTATGTGCTGCGCGACCGCGCCTACTTCGAAGACATGATCCGGCGCGCCGAAGCCTGCGGCTATGAGGCGCTGATGATCACGGTCGACCTGCCGGTGGGTGGCAAGCGCGAGCGCGACTTTCGCAATCACTTCTCGATCCCGTTTCGCTTCACGCCGAAGAACGTGCTCGACTTTGCGCTGCACCCGCGCTGGGCGCTGCGCGTGGCGCGCGATGGCATGCCACAGATGGAGACGCTGGCCGGGCTGGCCAAGGACGCAGGGTCCAGCGCCAAGCCTTCCGCCTCGGCCATCGCGTCATCGGTAGGCCGCAACTACGACGCGTCCTTCGACTGGACGCGGCTGGCGCAGGTGCGCGACCTCTGGCCGCGCAAGCTCATCGTCAAGGGTGTGGCCCACCCCGACGACGCGGCGCGCCTGGCGGCGCTGGGTGTGGATGCGGTGGTGGTGTCCAACCACGGCGGCCGTCAGCTCGACGGCGGCGCTGCCACGCTCGACCTGCTGCCGGCGGTGGTGGCAGCGGTGAACGGGCGCATCCCCGTGCTGGTGGACGGCGGCGTGCGCAGGGGCAGCGACGTCATCAAGGCGCTGGCCTGTGGCGCCCAGGCCGTGCTGGTGGGCCGTGCCACGCTGTACGGCGCGGTGGCCGCAGGGCTGCCGGGGGCGCAGCGTGCGCTGGCCATCCTGCACGACGAGATCGAGCGCGGCATGCGGCTGTGCGGGGTGAAACAGGTGGCGCAGATCGACCGCGATCTGTTGCTGCGCTAAAGCGTCGGCGTGACGGCCGACCCGATGGGCTGCCCGCCTCGCCAACCGGCTGGCACGCAGCTTGCGCCCGCTGCCTGGCGTGAGCCCTGCCGACGCCTCCAACTCCCCGGTCCCCGCCGCCACCGACCGCCTGACCCTGCTGCTGCAAAGCACCGGCGAAGGCATCTTCGGCATCGACATGGCGGGCCGATGCACCTTCGTGAACCGGGCGGCCGCGCAGATGCTGGGCCGAAGCACCGACATGGTGCTCGGCAGCAACATGCACGAGTTGATGCACCATTCGCACGCCGACGGCCGGCACTATCCCGAATGCGATTGCCCGATCTTCAACGCCTTCCGCCGCGGCCTGCCCTGCCGCATTGACGACGAGGTGCTGTGGCGCGCCGACGGCAGCGCCTTCGCGGCCGAATACAGCAGTTACCCGGTCATCGAAGGCGGCGCGGTGCAGGGCGCGGTGGTCACCTTCGTCGACATCACCGAGCGCAAGCGCGCCGCGGAGTTGCTGCAGCGCAGCCACGACGAACTGGAGCGCCGCGTCGCCGAGCGCACGCGCGAACTGCGCAGCCTGGCCAACCACCTCGAGGCCGTGCGCGAAGGCGAGCGCACGCGCATTGCGCGCGAAATCCACGACGAACTGGGTTCGCTGCTGGTGGCGCTGAAGATGGACACACAGTGGCTCAACCGGCGCGTCGAAGACCGGCCCGAGCTGGTGGCCAAGTGCCAGGGCATGGGCCGCCTGATCGACACCGCGGTCGACAACGTCGGCCGCATCATCACCGACCTGCGACCCAGCATCCTCGACCACCAGGGCCTGTGGGCAGCGCTGGAATGGCAGGCGCAGGAATTCATCGACAGCAGCGAGCTCGACGCCACGCTGCAGTGCCACGTGGCAGCCGGTGTGCCGCCGCCCGAAGGGGGCCTCGCGATCGCGGTCTTCCGCATCTTCCAGGAGATGCTCTCCAACGTGGCGCGCCACGCCAAGGCGCGCAGCGTTCGCATGCACATCGCGGTCGACGACCCGCCCGACCCGGTGCTGTACATCGACGTGCGCGACGACGGCGTGGGCGCGCCGGGCGCTGCGCTGGCCGACCCGCAGAGCTTTGGCGTGATGGGCATGCGCGAACGCGCCGGGCACTTCGGGGGCAAGTTGAGCATCGACAGCGCGCCCGGGCAGGGCACGCGGGTGCGGCTCGTGATGCCGCTCGGACGAGCGTGAGGCGCCTGTGATCCGGGTCCTCATCTGCGACGACCACCACATCGTGCGCCAGGGTATCAAGCAAATCCTGGCCGACGCGGCCGACATCGCGCTCGGCGGTGAAGCGGCCACCGGCCCCGGGGCCATCGCCCGCGTGCGCGAAGGCGGCATCGACGTCGTGCTGCTCGACATCGCCATGCCCCAGCGCGATGGCCTGGACGTGCTGCGCCAGCTGAAGTCTGAACTGCCCAAACTGCCGGTGCTGATGCTGTCCACCTACCCCGACCGCCAGTACGCCGTGCGCTGCCTGAAGCTGGGCGCTGCCGGTTATTTGAACAAGAGCGCCGACAGCGAACAGATGATCGACGCCATCCGCAAGGTGGCGCGCGGCGGCCTCTTCGTGACGCCGGCGGTGGCCGAGCTGCTGGCCGGTGCCTTGCACAAGCCCGACGCGGCCGACGGCATGCCCCTGCACGAACAGCTGTCGCACCGCGAATTCCAGGTCTTCCGCCTGCTCGCCGCCGGCCGCAGCGTGGGCGAGATCGCCGACCAGCTGGTGCTGGCGTCCAACACCGTCAGCACCTACCGGGCGCGCATCCTCGACAAAACGGGTGTGCGCAACGACGTCGAACTGGCGCTGTATGCGGTGCGTCACGAGGCGGCGTCGCCATGATCCGCCAGGCCTTGTAGGGCTGGCACTACAGCGGCATCACGGCCTCGTCGATAGCGCGCAGCCGGCGCTCTTTCTACATTCGATTGACTGCACAAGGACACTGCCATGAGCGCGCAATTCGACCCTTTCGACCCTTTCGACGCTGACCGCCCGCTGACCCTGCGCTGCGCCTGTGGCGCCCACGGTTCAGTGGCAGAGCACGCGACCGCGGAATTGCGCGCGCGCAGCGAGAGCGCCGAATTCGAGGCCTACTCGAATGCCTTCGTCGAAGCCACACTCGTCAAGGCGCTGTTCCCCCAGGACGGCGTGCGCCGCAAGTTCTTGCGTGCCGTCGGCCGCCGCAGCGCAGTGGCGGCCATCGGCAGCGTGCTGCCGATGGCGAGCCTGCAGGCGATGGCGCAGGACAAGAGCGGTGCGATCGAGAAGAAGGACCTGAAGGTCGGCTTCATTCCGATCACCTGCGCCACGCCGCTCATCATGGCGCACCCGCTGGGCTTCTATTCCAAGCAGGGGCTGAACGTCGAGGTCGTGAAGACGGCGGGCTGGGCCCTCATCCGCGACAAGATGCTCAACAAGGAGTACGACGCCACCCACTTCCTGAGCCCGATGCCGCTGGCCATCAGCCTGGGCGTGGGCAGCCCGGCCACGCCGATGAACGTGGCCACCATCCAGAACACCAACGGGCAGGCCATCACGCTGGCCATGAAGCACAAGGACAAGCGCGAACCCAAGGACTGGAAGGGCTTCAAGTTCGCGGTGCCCTTCGAGTTTTCAATGCACAACTTCCTGCTGCGTTATTACGTGGCCGAAGCCGGGCTCGACCCGGACAAGGACATCCAGATCCGCGTCGTGCCGCCGCCCGAGATGGTGGCCAACCTGCGCGCCGGCAACATCGACGGCTTTCTCGGCCCCGACCCCTTCAACCAGCGCGCGGTGTTCGACGAAGTCGGCTTCATCCACCTGCTGACGAAGGAGCTGTGGAACGGCCACCCGTGCTGCGCCTTCGGCACCAGCAGCGAGTTCATCCAGAAGAACCCGAACACCTTCGCCGCGCTGTACCGCGCCGTGCTCACCGCATCGGCGATGGCGCGCAAGCCCGAGAACCGCGAGCTCATCGCCAAGGTCATCAGCCCGCAGGCCTACCTGAACCAGCCCGAAACCGTGATCGCCCAGGTGCTGACCGGCAAGTTCGCCGACGGCCTGGGCAACGTGAAGAACGTGCCCGACCGCGCCGACTTCGACCCCATTCCGTGGCAAAGCATGGCGGTGTGGATGCTGACGCAGATGAAGCGCTGGGGCTACGTCAAGGGCGACGTCAACTACAAGCAGATCGCCGAGAAGGTGTTCCTGCTGACCGACGCCAAGAAGCAGATGAAAGCGCTCGACATGAAGGTGCCGGACGGTGCGTACCCCAAGTTCACGGTGATGGGCAAGGTCTTCGACCCCGAGAAGGCCGATGCCTACGTGAGCAGCTTTGCCATCAAGCGCGGCTGAAGCATGAACGCGTTGACACGTTCACTCGGCTTCCGTTCTGGTCTGCTGTCGGCGCTGCTGCTCGTGGTGCTGCTCGGCGCCTGGCACTTGGCCACGATGTCGCCTGCGCCGGCCGTGGCGCCAAGTGCGGCGTCGATGACGCCCGAGCAGATCGAGTACGCCAAGCTGATGGGCAAGGACCCGACGGTCGGCGCCCCGGCGCCAGTGGCCAAGAGCGGCTTTCCGACGCTGGCGCAAATGGGCAGCGTGATCGTGAAGAACCTGGCCAGCCCCTTCTACGACAACGGGCCTAACGACAAAGGTGTGGGGCTGCAACTGGCCTATTCGCTGGGCCGTGTGGGCCTGGGGTATTTGCTCGCGGCGCTGGTGGCCATACCGCTGGGGTTCGTGATCGGCATGAGCCCGCTCGTGTACCGCGCGCTCGACCCGTTCATCCAGGTGCTCAAGCCCATCTCGCCGCTGGCCTGGATGCCGCTGGCGCTGTACACGATCAAGGACAGCGCCATCAGCGGCATCTTCGTGATCTTCATCTGCAGCATCTGGCCGATGCTCATCAACACCGCCTTCGGCGTGGCCAGCGTGCGCAAGGAATGGCTGAACGTGGCGCGCACGCTCGAAGTCAGCCCGCTGCGCCGAGCCTTCGAGGTGATCCTGCCCGCCGCCGCGCCGACGATCCTGACCGGCATGCGCATCAGCATGGGCATCGCGTGGCTCGTGATCGTGGCCGCCGAGATGCTGGTCGGCGGCACCGGCATCGGCTACTTCGTGTGGAACGAGTGGAACAACCTGAGCCTGCCGAACGTGATCTTCGCGATCCTGACGATCGGCATCGTGGGCATGCTGCTCGACCTGATGTTTGCCAGGCTGCAGAAGGCGGTGACGTATGCGGACTGACGCAGTTCCCAAGGAGAAAGGCACCGAATTCCTCAAAGTCGAGGGCCTCGCCAAGACCTACCCGGGGGCCGGCGAAGCAGTCTTCGAAGGCGTCAACTTCGGCATCGCGCAAGGCGAATTCGTCTGCATCATCGGCCACAGCGGCTGTGGCAAGACAACGATCCTGAACGTGCTGGCGGGCCTGGAAAGTGCCAGTGCCGGCCACGTCTTCATGGACCGGCGCGAAGTCGCCGGCCCCAGCCTGGACCGCGGTGTCGTGTTCCAGGGCCACGCGCTGATGCCCTGGCTGACGGTGCGCAAGAACATCGCCTTCGCCGTGCGCAGCAAGTGGCCGGAATGGAGCCGCGCGCAGGTCGACGAGCACGTGCTGAAGTACGTGGCCATGGTGGGCCTGAGCACGGCCATCGACAAGAAGCCGAGTGCGCTGTCCGGCGGCATGAAGCAGCGCGTGGGTATCGCGCGGGCATTCGCCATCCAGCCGCGCATGCTGCTGCTGGATGAACCCTTCGGCGCGCTGGATGCGCTGACGCGCGGCACCATCCAGGACGAGCTGTTGCGCATCTGCGCGCAAGAGCGCCAGACCGTCTTCATGATCACGCACGACGTGGACGAGGCGATCCTGCTGGCCGACCGCATCCTGCTCATGAGCAACGGCCCGCAGGCGCGCGTGGCCGAGATCGTGAAGAACACGATGGGCCGTGCGCGCACGCGCGCCACGCTGCACCACGACCCGCAGTACTACCGCATCCGCAACCACCTGGTTGACTTTCTGGTGGCGCGCAGCGCCGAGCTGTCGCATGGCCGCGCTCCGGCGCAGCCGCTGGAAGTGAGCCCGGGTGTCGACCCCGAGCCCGCGCCACCACAACCCTTGACATCCCAACCCCTGAGGAGAATCGCATGAGCCGAATCGACGTCACAGAAAAGATCATCACCGCCAAGGTGAGCAAAGGCCTGAAGTGGTCGGACGTGGCTGTCCAGGTGGGGCAGAGCAAAGAGTGGGTCACGGCGGCCTGCCTGGGCCAGATGACGCTGACGGAACAGCAGGCCAGCGTGGTGGCCGAAATCTTCGGCCTCACGGCCGAAGAGAAGAAGTGGCTGATGGTGGTGCCGTACAGGGGCTCGCTACCCACGTCCGTGCCGACCGACCCGCTGATCTACCGCTTCTACGAACTGGTCAGCGTCTACGGCACGACCTTCAAGGAACTGATCCACGAAGAATTCGGCGACGGGATCATGTCGGCGATCGACTTCAAGATGGACCTGCAGCGCGAGGCCGATGCGAAAGGGGACCGCGTGAGCATCGCCATCAGCGGCAAGTTCCTGTCGTACAAGACCTACTGAACTCCGCCGAGCCCAGATGGCAATCAGCGAGACCCGCCCGCCGCTGCCGCCCTTCAGCGAAGACACGGCGAAGAAGAAGGTGCGCGGCGCCGAAGACGCCTGGAACACACGCGACCCCGAGGTCTGCGCCCGCGTGTACACCGAAGACACACGCTGGCGCAACCGCGCTGAGTTTCCGGTCGGGCGTGAAGAGGTCAAGGCGTTTTTGCGCCGCAAGTGGGCGCGCGAACTCGACTACCGCTTGATCAAGGAACTGTGGGCTTTCACTGGCAATGTCATCGCGGTGCGCTTCGCCTATGAATGGCACGACGACTCGGGCCACTGGTTCCGCAGCTACGGCAACGAAAACTGGGAATTCAACGCCCAGGGTTTCATGACGCGGCGTTTCGCCAGCATCAACGACCTGCCGATCCCTGCCGAGCAGCGCCTGTTCCACTGGCCGCTGGGGCGCCGGCCGGATGGGCATGCGGGCTTGAGCGAGCTGGGCCTGTAGCCGCGACACCTGCTTGCAGGCGGGCGAGCAACAATGTTCGACCTTTGCAGCCCATCTGTCGAAACCATGACCATTGCGCATCGCACAACCTTGAGCCGGTTGCTCTTCACCTCACTTCTGGTGTTCGGGGCATGGGCGGGCGCGGGCGCCCAGGCCCAGGCCCAGGCCCAGGCCCAGGACAAGTTCATCGTGATGGCCTCCACGACCTCGACCGAACAGTCTGGCCTCTTTGCCCACCTGCTGCCGGCCTTTAAGCAGGCGTCTGGGGTCACTGTCCGGGTGGTGGCGCTGGGAACGGGGCAGGCCCTGGACAGCGCGCGCCGGGGCGACGCCGACGTGGTGTTCGTGCACGACCCCGTGGCCGAAGAGAAGTTCGTTGCCGAGGGCTTCGGCCTCAAGCGCTTGCCGGTGATGTACAACGACTTTGTGCTCATCGGGCCCAAGTCCGATCCTCTGGGCGTGCGCGGCAACGATGTTGCCAGCGCGCTCAAGAAGCTGGCGTCGGGCGGCGTGGCTTTTGTCTCGCGCGGCGACAAAAGCGGCACCCACGCCGCTGAGCTTCGTTTTTGGACGATTGCGGGCGTCGATCTGATTGCCGCCAAACCGGCCGGCTACAAAGACTGCGGTTGTGGCATGGGCCCGGCGCTGAACATGGCGTCGTCGCTCGGGGCCTACGTGCTGGCCGATCGTGGCACCTGGCTCAACTTCAAGAATCGGGGTGACCTGGCGGTGCTGGTCGAGGGCGACAGACGCCTGTTTAACCAGTACGGCGTGATGGTGGTCAACCCGGCCAGACATCCCCATGTCAAGAAAGACCTGGCGCAGGCCTTTGCCGATTGGGTGGTCTCGCCGGCGGGCCAGACGTCCATCGCCAGCTACAAGATCGGCGGCGAGCAACTGTTCTTTCCCAGCGCCAACTGATGCCCGCAGTGGTCACGGCTGGCAGTGATCGCCAGCGCGCCGACAAGGGCATCATTGCCCACACCAGCGCAGATCAGCGCACACCAGCGCACACCAGCGCAGATCAGCGCACATCAGCTGCTCGCTTTACCAAAGCCTTTCACCGCGCTGCAATTTGGCCAGCATGTCTTGCTGGAATTCCGGTGGCCCGTAGCCGATGCGTTGGCCCTGATGTTCGTAGAAAAACGGCGAACCGCTGGCGCGCGCAAAGGCTTCCATCCAGGCCACCGTTTGTGGCTGCGGGTCGTTGCCGGCTGACAGCAGCACAAAGGCCTGGCGTCCGCGCCAGCGCATCGGCACCGCGATGACGCCGATGCGGTCGGGGCGAAAGTCTTCGGGCAAAGGGCTGCCTGGCATCAACCAGCCGCAGACAAAATTGCGGCACGGCGACTGCGGGCGTTCTTCGTAGATCGTGCAGGCACCCTCAGTCAGGAAGTGGCAGTGCTGACCGGGGAACATGCGGTGGCCACGGATCTCGCCTTCGGCCCAGCCTTGGCAGCAGGCGGTGCATGCGCCGCAGGCGCGTTGGGTGGCCGCTGGCGCTGGCGGCGCAGATGCGATCACCACCGCGCCGTGGCAGAGCTTGAACTTGGCACCGCTGCCGCACGGGCAGGGTTCGTTGCGGCCGGTCTTTGACACGCTTCACACGCGGGCTTGAAGAGGGCCGCCAGTATCACTGCGCCAGCGCGCGGGTTTGACCGTAGAGCCCGTGCATTGACAGCCCACGGTCAGCCTGCGACCATGAACGTCCTTCTATACGGACCTGTGTTCCGCATAAAAGAACATTCAGCGTCTGGAGCCCATCGACCATGGAAAGTGCCGAACAAAACCGCATGCTGACCCAGGTGGGCCGTGGCACGCCGATGGGTGAACTGTTGCGCCGCTACTGGCAGCCCTTTGCCGCCGCCAGTGACCTGGCGGACAAATGGACGCAGCGTGTGCGCCTGCTGGGCGAAGACCTGGTGCTGTTCCGCAACCGCCAAGGCGAACGCGGTTTGATCGCCGAGCAGTGCCCGCACCGCCGCGCCAGCTTCCTGCACGGCATCCCCACCGAGCAGGGCATTCGCTGCCCTTACCACGGCTGGGAATTCAATGCTTCCGGCAAGTGTTTGCACCAACCCTTCGAGGCCGACAACCCGCGCTTCCGCGACAGCGTGGCGACCAGCGCCTACCCGGTGCAGGAAATGGGCGGCGTGCTGTTTGCGTACATGGGGCCCGTCAGCCCCGACAAACCGGCGCCGCTGCTGCCGCGCTTTGACGGCTTCGTGGCCGAAGGGGCGATTCGCATCCTCGGTCGCGCGCTGCTGCCGGTGAACTGGCTGCAGATCATGGAGAACTCGCTCGACCCGGTGCACACCGAATGGCTGCATGGCCATCAGTACGAGTTTCAAAAAGAGCAAGAAGGCGTGAAGGTGGCCATCAGCACGCGCCACGAGAAGATTGACTTCCGCGAGTTCGAGTTCGGCATCACCAAACACCGCCTGCTGGCCGGCCACAGCGAAGACAGCGACGACTGGCGCATTGGCCACCCGATCCTCTTCCCCAACATTCTGGCGGTAGGCAATGGC
>JAYUQE010000076.1:0-15798 GCA_043756905.1 Burkholderiales bacterium
GCTGGATCAGCGACAGCGACCTGATAGGCACGCACTACCGCTACGGCAAGATCATGAATCTCACCGACTACATGGCCGGCGCGGGCCAGGAGTGGACCAACCCCGGCCTGGACCTGAAAGACTTCATCGGCACCAGCTTCACCACCGCGCCCGACGGCAAGCTCTACCAATTGCCCGATCAGCAATTTGCCAACCTGTATTGGTTTCGCGCCGATCTGTTTGCGCGCGACGATCTGAAGACCCAATTCAAGGCCAAGTACGGCTACGACCTGGGCGTACCGCTGAACTGGAGCGCGTACGAAGACATCGCCGCGTTCTTCACGAATGACGTGAAAGAGATCGACGGCAAGCCGATCTACGGCCACATGGATTACGGCAAGAAAGACCCATCGCTCGGCTGGCGCTTCACCGACGCCTGGCTTTCGATGGCCGGCACCGCCGACATCGGCATCCCCAACGGCAAGCCGGTCGACGAGTGGGGCATCCGCGCCTCGGCCGATGGCTGCACGCCGCTGGGGGCCTCGGTCGCGCGCGGTGGCGCCACCAATTCGCCGGCTGCGGTTTACGCACTCACCAAGTACGTCGACTGGATGAAGAAGTACGCGCCCAAAGAGGCCACCGGCATGACCTTTGGCGAGGCCGGCCCGGTGCCGGCACAGGGCCAGATCGCGCAGCAGATCTTCTGGTACACGGCATTCACGGCCGACATGACGAAGAAGGGCTTGCCGGTGGTCAACGAAGACGGCACGCCGAAGTGGCGCATGGCACCCGGCCCGAACGGCCCGTACTGGAAGCAGGGCATGCAAAACGGCTACCAGGACGTGGGCTCGTGGACCTTCTTCGCCGAGCACGACGCCAACAAGACGGCAGCCGCCTGGCTGTACGCGCAGTTCATCACCAGCAAGAGCGTCAGCCTGAAGAAGACGATCGTGGGTCTGACGCCGATCCGCGAGAGCGATATCCAGAGCCAGGCGATGACCGACCTGGCGCCCAAACTGGGTGGCCTGGTCGAGTTCTACCGCAGCCCGGCGCGCGTCGCGTGGACGCCGACCGGCACCAACGTGCCCGACTACCCGAAGCTGGCGCAGTTGTGGTGGAAGAACGTGGCGGTGGCCGTGACGGGTGAGAAGACCCCGCAGGCCGCGATGGACAACCTGGCCAACGAAATGGACGACGTGATGGGCCGGCTCGAACGTGCCGGCATGGCCAACTGCCCGCCCAAACTCAACCCCAAGGGTGACCCGAAGAAGTACCTGAGTGACAAGGCCGCGCCGTGGGCCAAGCTGGCCAACGAGAAGCCGAAGGGCGAGACGATCGACTACGACGCGCTGCTCGGCGCGTGGAAAGCTGGCAAGGTGCGCTGAAGCCTGCGCACCATGGACATGAAAGTCTGATTGAAGCGACGGCTGCGAGGCAGCCTGCTCAGGCCCGCGACGCACCAGCGCCGCGGGCTTTTTTCATCGCCGATGCGATTGGCCTGGCCTCGCCCCGGCGCAGGGCCTTCCTATTTACGGACAAGTTCTAAGGCGTCATGTGCACTGCCGCGCCGTGCCCGGGGTAGAGCTGTTCCAGCAGTTCCAGCGCCGCTGAGCGCAGCGCCGGGGTCGCGCTGGCCTGCACCACCAGCGCCAGCCAGTGCGCCGGCGCCTCGCCCTGCACCCAGTCGCCGCGGCCGCGGCCGAAGTGGGCCACGGCCAGGTAGCGCAACAGCAGCGCCTGGCGCAGTTCAAGCAGGCCTTGTTCGTTCAAGCTGACGCTGCTTTGCTCGGTGCCGCGCACCAGGTTCACGCCGCGCGCCACCCCGGCCGCGCCCAGCGCGCCGATGATGCCGCCGGCCAGCGCGCCGCCGCCGAGCGTGAGCCCGCCTGTGGCAATGTCGGCCTTCAGCCCGGCCAGCGCGCCGGTGACCAGCCCACCCAGCCACGCGGCCTTGCCTTCATCCACCCGCTCTTGCACGCGCGTCAGCGGCGCCAGGCGTTCGAGGATCATGCCCTGCGCAGCGCCTTGCAGGCCATGCAGCGCAATGAGTTGCGCCGTGGCAGCCTGCACCTCGCGGCCGATGCGTTCGGCCAACGCTTGCTGCGCCAGCACCACCGCACCCGGCGCTGCGGCGCCGAGCTTCAGGCTGCCGGCCAATTCGCGCCAGCGTTCACGCAGGCCGGCACCACCGGCCACCGGCTCGCGCCAGTCCTGGGCCAGGCGCAGCGTTTCTTCAAGCACCGCCATGGCTTGATCAAAGCGGGCCAGCGCCTGCGCCTGCCAGGCCTGGCGCAGGCGGGCCATGGCGCCCTGGCGCTGCGGCGGCAAGGCGGCTTCCACCGCGCGCCACAGCGTGAGTTCCTGCACCCAGCAGCGCGCAAAGGCATCCATCGGCAACACCGCGGCCACCAGCGGCCAGCGTGCGAGCTGGCTGCGCCAGGCTTCCAGCTCGGCCGCCTCGGCGGCGGCGTCGCGCGGCGCGCCCATCTGGTTGAGCAGCACCAGCACCGGCTTGTCTAACCATTGCAGTAACTCCATCTCGCTGGCCACATGGGCCGCTGCGGCCGGGCTCTCAGTGGCGTTGACGAGGTACAGCACGACATCGGTCTTGTCGCGCACATGGCGCAGCGCCTGCTGGCTGGCCCAGAACGGGCGGTCGGTGAAGCGGTCCCACACCTGCGTCAGCACCCAGCCCAGCGGCTGGCTGCTTTGGCGCATGCGCTTGGCCAGGCGCGTGCTGTCACCGAAGCCGGGGGTGTCCCACAGGCGCAGCTCATCGCCCGCGGCACTGCGCAGCAGGGTGTGGCCGGCGGCGAATTCGGTCACGTGTGGCGCGTCGCGCACCTCGCCCACGTCTTGCATCAGCAGGGTGCGGGCCAGCGTGGTCTTGCCCACGTTGGTGTGCGAGACCAGGCTCAAGGTGATCGTGTCGGCTGTATTCATCGGTCAGACCCGCGGCCCAGCACCGTGGCCGGGTCTTGATCACTGAAGATGCAGGCCAGGCCCTGCGCCGCGGCAAACGCGGCCCACGCCGCGCGGCGCTGCGCCACGCGCTGCGGCAGGTGGCCGAAGCGGCGCATGAATTCATCGGCCTGCACCCACAGGCCTTGCGCGGCCAACGGGCTTAACTGCTTGATCCAGCGGCCCTGGGCGTCGGCCTCGGGCGTGGCGTTCATGTCGACCCAGGCCAGGTGCGCTTCACCGTGGCTTGCGCTCGTGGCGCGAAAGTCATCCTCGGCCCCCGCGGCGCAAGCTGGCGCGACCTGCAATTGCACCGCCTCACCGAAGGTTGAGGCCAGTGCGGCGCGCAGCGCCAGCACGGCGCCCGCATCCGGCGCCCCGCCGTGTGGCCAGATGCGAAAGTGCCCGGGTTGCCGCCGCGCCGCCAGCGCCAGCGCTTGGTAATAGGGCCGGTTCAGGTCGAGTGGGAACTGCTCGCGCAGGCGGCGCGCGCGCCAGGCCGCTGCGCCGGCCAGCAGCAGGCGCGGTGCGATCACGGCCAGCACCAGCGTCAGCGCGAGCAGGTGGATCCAGGGTGCGGCGCTGTCACTACCCAGCGTATCCGGCGTGGCGCCTTGCAGCGGCAGCGCAGCGGGCAGCGCCACACCGCTGGCCCACGACGCCGGCGCCAGCAAGGTGGCCAGCAGGGCATTCACCGTGTCGGCACTCAGGAAGGTGCTGGCCCAGCCGGCGCGGTAATCGAACACCAGGCCGCGCAAGTACAGGCCCGCCACCAGGCCCGCGGCCAGCGCGGCCGCGCCTGCATGCAACGCCGTGGCGGCACGCATCTGCCACAGCTTTGCTGCGGCGCGCTGCCACAACAAGGCAAAACTTGCGCGCACGTCGGCCGCGGCCGCGCTGTTCAAGCGCGGCGCCAGCCAGCCGGCCAGCTTGTTGAGCCTGCTGCCCGCGGCACGGCCGCGCACGGCGCTGAACGCCAGCGCGGCATAGACCACCAAGTTCCACGCCACCAGGCCCCAGAAGGGCGGTGCCAGCAGGTTGATGCGCTGGCCGGTGCCGATGGCGTCTGCCGCCAGCCCCAGCACCAGGCCGCCCAGCACGGCCCACAGCGCCCAGGGGCGTGCGCGGCTGGCCAGCACGCGGGCCAAGGCTGGGTCGCGCGGGCCCAGGCGCTGCCAGGCCACACGGGCGCGCTCGGCGATGAACGCCGGCCCGTCCACGGCGCCGCTGTCGCGCGCCACGCGGGTGGCCCATTCACGGTCTTGCGCGGTCCACAGCGGGCCGTCGCGGCCCGTGGTCTCAAAGGCTTCGAGCGCCAGCACCTGCGCGGCGGTGGCCTCGTTCACAACGGTCAGAGCCTGTGAATGAATCCGGCGCGCCCGAGCGGGTGCACCAGGCGGTGTCGATCTAGGCGCAAAGCACAGCCATAGCTCGGGCTATGGCGAGCATTTGCAACGACGAGCGGCGCCGTATGGGGCGCACGAGCGGGCGTGTTGGATCTGTTCACAGGCTCTCAGGCGCCCAGCGCCTGGGCGAGCTCGTAGAAGTCAGCGGCCACCACGTCAAACGCATCCGCTGCAACGATTGGTTTGATTCGCGCGGGCCCGAACTCGGTGGCCCGGTGCACGTAGGCCGTGCGCAGGCCACATGCGCGCGCCGCCTGCAAGTCACTGGTGTGCGCGGCCACCATCATCAGCTCGCCCGGCGCCACGCCGAGCAGCCGTGCGGCCATCAAATAAACCTCGCGGTCGGGCTTGTAGCGCTGGATGAGTTCACCCGAGAGCACGGCGTCCCACGGCAGGCCGGCGTGGCGCGCCATGTTCACCAGCAGCGCAACGTTGCCGTTGGAAAGTGATGCCAAAGGGTAACGCGCGCGCAGCCGGTTCATGCCGCCCACGGTGTCGGGCCAGGGCAGCAGGCGGTGCCACGCCAGGTTGATCTGCACCAACTGCGCTTCGCTCAAGGCTTGCAGGCCGAAGCGCGGCACCAGTTCATCCAGAATTTGCCGGTGCAGCACATCGATGTTGGCCCAGGCCGCGCCGGCCGCGCGGGTGCGGTCCATGGCCGGCACATAGCCGGCGCGCCAGGCGTCGGCGAAGGCCGGCCAATCGGCTTCGATGCCCGTGGCCGCTTGCAGCAGTTGGCCTTCGCGGATGATGCTGCTGCGCCAATCGACGACGGTGCCGAAGACGTCGAAGACCAGTGCGCGGATAGGTGCGCTCGCGTTTGCTTGCATTGGGAACCATGAAGTTGCGCTTGCGCCATTGTGCGGGCGCGCGGCGTCAGCTCAACCCGAAGTTGGTTTGAGCTGCACGCTGGCCAGCCAGGCCAGTACGCCGGGTTGGGCGAGCCAATCAACATAGTTCTGCGGCAGTTCGTCTTGCTCGGTTTGAGGTTTGTTCACACTGAGCGATGCAAACGCCATGCGCCACAGTCTGCCAGGCTCGCCGGCCATGGCTTCGAGTGTGGTGCGCAAGATAGAGGGCCCAGGTTTGCTGGGCTGCACACCCACCAGTTCTTCAAGCGCATCAGCGCGCTGCGTCAGGCCTAACAGAACCGTTAACACGGCGCGCATTTGCCCCAAGGTCTGATCGAAGCTGTAGCCCGTTGCCCCTTGATTCAACACCCACTCGCAACAGTGCCTAACCCAGGGCGTGACACTCACTGTGAACCCGGCGTCCCAGCTCGCTGCGGCAGGTAGCCCATGATCCGAGCCCCAAACAACCGCCGCCAATGCATCCAGCAGCTGCGACAGATAGCGCCGGATCTGGGCCATGTCGCCAGCGCCAGTGAAGCGCTGCGGCCGGTGGCCTGTGGCCAGGTCGAACTCCATCAGCTCCTTGACCGAATTCTCAACACGCTGCCGTTGCACGCCGACGATCAAGTCTGCATCGACCATGGCCGCGACCAAACCAGGCAGCAAACGCAACGCCGCTTCAAGCGCTGGATGCTTGGGCCGCATCTGCGTCAGTTCGGTGGCGCCGCTGGTCAGATTGACCAGGCACGCATCGCCATGCAACTCCTGCATCGCTTGCGCCAGTGTCTGGCCGCGGCCTTGCAAGGCCCAATAAAGGCCTGCACCGTAAAGAATCATCTCAACGGCGCGAAACCTGTCATTGCTGTGCGTGACCGTACGGCGCAGGCGAGACACCGACAGGCCCGCGTTGAACAGGGTGGTGCCGGGTTCGTCAGCGTCAGTCCGGGCGGTCTCTGCGTGGCGGCAGCGCAGCACGGCGCCCAGGCACGCCATGAGCAGGCTGAAGCGTTCGCCCAAGTACCCTGATTGGGGCCACACGTTGCCCAATGGCGCTTCAAATATCGCCGGCTCCAGATAGGCCCAACCTGAAACCACGTTGTTCATGGCGCGCACGAAAGTGGCGGCCGAGCGGTAAACATCGCCGTGTCGCCCCTCGCTGGCCAAGCCGTTCAGCGGCAGCCCGAAGCGTTCCCAGTCTTCGGCCAAGGTCGTCGTTCCGGCCGCATCGGCGCCAAGCTCGTTGCCCAGCACGCTGATGACCTGCATGCGATTCATGAGTCGCACAACGGTTAACTTGTCGCCGCCAAGCTGTTCCGGCACACCGGCGTCAAATGCGTTGGTGCTGCTCAAGTGGCCGCTGATGTTGTTGGCCGCAATCCGAGCACGCCGCCAACGCTCGCTGGTGCTGGCCAATTGCGCAAACTGGCACAGCAAGGACAGCGAGTACTCGTAGATGGCCACCGCAAACAAGAGATATGGTGCCTGCTTGATGGAGCCGGCTCGGTCACCCAGGGCCGACAAGGACTGCAAGCGGCCCACGCTGAGTTCGGCGTAGGGGTCCTGGCGTAGCAGCCGATGCAAGGTGTCGATGAATTCCCGGTAGCGCTGGCCATCGCTGGCCGTCATGCCGCGCACTCGGCGCAGCACGTCAATCAGCGAATCGGTGGCGTGCTCGCGGTTCCCGTCGCCTTGCTCATCGGCGGCCCGAACGACGGCCAGGCATTCCATCAGCCTGGCTTGCCAGTCGGCGCGATCCGGGCTCAGGCCGGCCAACGGGGCAATGCGCATGAGCACGTCGCGGACCCGGTCATCGGCGCTAAAGCGTTCAGCCACAAAGTCGCGCACACCCTTAACGTTCCAGTTGATTGGTTTGTTGAAGTCTGCAGCGAGTTCGTCAACGAAGCTGGCGAAGTCGAAATCGTCTTTGCCGGTGCTGCTGTCGAGACTGGCCGCCAAGACACCCTTCTCAGACGGTGTCAGCACATCGACCCACTGTTCCAGCAGATGCCCAAACCCCTGCGGGTTGCTGCTGCGCCCGCCTTTGAATAGTTCTTTGTCGGCGCCAAAGAGTAAGCCCGCCAACTTCCAGGCGGGTGAGGCGTCTTTACGCTTGGCATTGCCGCTAATGCGCTCTTTGGTTCGATGATCCTCGCTGCGCTCAGTCGGTTTGGGGCCTTCGGAAGCGCCGGCCTGAGCCGTAGCCGAAGCGGCCGTGCGTGCACCCTCGCCCGTTTGCTGCGGGTCGTTCGGCCCCACGGGTGGTGACGCGGCACTCATGATGTGCTCGGCGTTGCACTGGTTTGCGCGCTGGCCTGGAGTTGAATGGGCGCGAGCAACTCGCGATGCACCAGGGCGATGGCCAGCAGCACCCACTGCGCCAAGAATTGGGTGATGAGTAACGCAGGCAGTTCCGTGGGGTCAACGGCACCCATGTCGTCCTTCATATTTCGCGCCGCGCTTTGTGCGCGTAACGGCGCACCATTAAAACGATCAAGCAATATGCGAAGGTGGCCGTCGAAGCTACGGATACTGAACTGCCCGGGCTGGGTGGCTGCCAACAACTCTGTCTGTGCGAACAGTTGGCGGCCCAGTTCGAGTTCAAGCTGTGCTTTTGACGCCTGTCTATTGGAGTCAAAGTACTTTTTGACTTCGTCGGCCGCCCACTGCTGCGCAGGCACGCCGGCAGGACTGAACTCCTGCAAATAGCTCAACACCGCCGTGCCACGGCCCGCGACGGGTTGGCCGGCATCGCCTACGAAAAACCAAGCGCGATGCAGGATCAGGTGAGCAAAGTCAGCCGCCGTCACCGCGGGCACTTCACGCGCGAAGCCGAAGTACTTCTCTTGCAAGCGCTGCTGCAAGGGCCGGCGCTGCGAGGCATCAAGCTTTAAGAACTGACTCAAAAGCTCATCGTCAAAACGTTGCTCAAGGGTGGGCATTGCCTTCTGGGGCGCAACGCTGCCGCCATCAGTTTGGCCAGTTGCGCCAGGGCGCACAGCCGTCGATACGATGGGCAGGGCCGCAGCCGTCAGCGTTTGGTCATCATGTGCGCGCTGCCGCTGCAAGAACGCATTCGCCGCGGCATAAGCCTTCTCCCGTGCGGGCTCATGGGTGTAGAGCACCGCGGAGCTGGCTGACCTGAGTTCCAACGCCACTTGGTTTACCGGGTTGAAGACCATGGCGTCCATGACTTCGGGCACAAACGGCACCACCAAATGCAGGCCCGGCATGTCAAAAGAGCGGCGCAGCAGCACCACCAACGCTTGCGCCGCGGCCCGCGTGCCACGCTCCAGTTCATCGACAAACAACACGACATGGATGTTCTTGCTGCGCAGCGCAAAGATCATCCGATCCAGGTCTTCCTGAAAGTTCAGCGGCGTGGGGTGTTGCCAGGTAGCCTGCGTTTCGACATCGCTGTCGTTGGCCGGCAGCTTGGTACGAAGCCGGGCGCTGACGTGCGCCAACGTGGGCCAGCGCCGATGCGTCAAATGCCCGCGTGCCAGGCCGCCCAAAAACCGCAGGGTGAACAGCGATGAGCAATGGCTGAATATGTCGGGGTGCAAGGCCAGGTGTTCCACCAGCCGAAAGTGCAGGTCGTCTGGCGTTTCTTCACGCCAGGCGTTCATGTATACGGGAATGAAACCAGTCTTGCCCGCACCGTTTGGCACGCGGCCGGCCAGTGTTGCGAACAACGCCTGAACAAGGGTTGACTTGCCGCTGCCCCAACGCCCGCGCAGGGCATAGATCTTCGCGCTCAGGGTATGGCGGTCCGTCGCTTCCAAGTCTTCTATGAACTGATTGACGAACGTCTGCTGCGAGGGCATCAAGACGTTCGAGTCAACTTCCCCTGATCGCACTGCGCGCGCTGAAGTCATTGAGCGCCAGCCCGCCTGGGACAGCAGGTGATAGCGATAAGCGCGGCGCAGGCCCCAGATGGCAAACGGCAGCAGCAGCAGTGCCAGCAGCGCAGTGGCCCAACGCAAGCGTGAGCGCCTGGTTTGCCGTTGCTCAGCGTTGCTTAGGGCGTTCTCACGCAGCTCGTCGGCCAGGCGCAAGACCTCGGCTGAACTGGAGGCCGCCGCCTGGGGTGCGCAGGCCCAATCACGCTCAATGCTCACCGCCACGGTTTGTTCAACATTGCCAGGGCCGGGTGGGCGCGCTGCGGAAGCGGCAGTGCCTTTGCGAATGCGCTGCACGGGCCCTGGTGGTTTGACGCAGTCCAGCTGGCTGGTTGGCAACGCCGCCGAAGCTGCGCCTTGCGAATGGACAGGCGAGGTGGCGTGAGCCAGCTGCGGCCACGCGGCCAGCAGACAGTATGCGACCAGCAAGCACAACAGCCAGGGTATGGCCAACAGCCAGCAGCCCACGGCACGGCAGCGCCAGTAGGTGGCCGGGTCGTTCACGCGAAAGTCTCGCAACCAACTGGCTTTCATGCGCGAAAGCCTAACCTCGGGTTGCACTGAACAGCAACAGGCCAGACCCGCGAATCCCGACGTAAATATTCAACCAAAGGCCCGCGCGATCAGTATCTTCTGCACTTCGCTGGTTCCTTCATAGATCTGGCACACCCGCACGTCGCGGTAGATGCGCTCCACGGGAAAGTCGCTCACATAGCCGTAACCGCCGAAGACCTGGATGGCGGCCGAGCACACGTTTTCAGCCATTTCGCTGGCAAAGAGCTTGGCCATGGCGGCTTCTTTCAGGCAAGGCTGGGCGGCGTCTTTCAAACACGCCGCATGCCAGATGAGCTGGCGCGCGGCTTCGATCTTCATGGCCATCTCGGCCAGCTTGAATTGCACCGCCTGGTGGTTGAAGATCGCCGTGCCGAAGGCCTGGCGCTCCTTGCTGTAGGCCAGCGCCGCATCGAAGGCCGCACGCGCCATGCCCACCGCCTGGCTGGCAATGCCGATGCGCCCGCCTTCCAGGCCCGACAGCGCAATCCTCAGCCCCATGCCTGCTTCGCCGATGCGGTTGGCTGCCGGCACGCGGCATTCCTCAAAGCGAATTTGTGCCGTGTCGCTGGCATGCTGGCCCAGCTTGCTTTCGATGCGCGCCACCACATAACCGGGCGTTGCAGTGGGCACGATGAAGGCGCTGATGCCGCGCTTGCCGGCTGGCTTGTCGGTCACGGCCATGACGATGGCCACGTCGCCGTTCTTGCCACTGGTGATGAACTGCTTCACGCCGTTGAGCACGTAGTCATCACCCTGGCCGTCTTGGACCCGCAGCGCCGTGGTCAACAAGCCGTCGGCCTGCGAGCCCACTTGCGGCTCGGTCAGGCAAAACGCGCCGAGCATGCTGCCTTGCGCCAGCGGCTTGAGGAAACGTTCCTTCTGATCCGCATTGCCGAAGGCCATGAGGATGGAGCACACCGGACAGTTGTTGACGCTCAGGATGGTGCTGGTGGCGCCGTCGCCCGCGGCCACTTCTTCGATGATCAGCGCCAGCGCCAGGTAGTCCAGCCCGGCGCCGCCCCATTCGGGCGGCACGGCCACGCCATAGCAGCCCAGTGCGGCCAGGCCGCGCAGCGCGGTGGCGGGGAACTCGCAGGCTCTGTCCCACTGTGCAGCGTAAGGTGCCACCTGTTCGCGCACGTAGGCCCGCACCGCGTCTTGCACGGCGCGATGGTCTTCGCTCAGCAGCATGGCGCGGGCGGGTTCACGGCATGACGGTGAAGCCCGCCTTCACCGCCAACGCGGTGTTGGCGTTGAGGTCGCGCACGCTGGCCTGCACTTCGTACACACCGAGTGGGTCGGTCGGCTCGATGGCGATGCGCATTTGTGATTCGGCCGGCGTGATGGCACTGCCCTGCGGCGCGGCCTTGCTCCACACCGCGGCATCGGGCAACCGGGTGACCTTACCGTTTGAGGTGACCAGCTTGTATTGAACGCTCACGTTGCACTGCTGATTCGCATCGGGCTTGCAGCCGGTGAAGACCAGGGTGGTGTTGACCACGCCGCCGCGGCGCACGGCGTCGGCGCTCAGGGCCACCATGGCCTGCGGGCCGGCTTCAATGGCCTTGAAATAGGCCGGCGGATCGCTGGAAAACGCCAGCATGACGCTGAAGCTGCCCGACTTCGCTTGCGCAAAGTCGATGCTCTTCACGGGCTTGGCCGGGTTGGCCGCGAAGGCCGTGAATGCCGCGCCCAGCAGCAACAGCGCAGGCAGACGTTTGCAGTCGAGTTTGCAGTCGATCATGTGGGGACACCGCACTTTGCTTCAAACCAGTTCAAGGGCCAGGGCGGTGGCTTCGCCGCCGCCGATGCACAGTGCGGCCAGGCCACGCTTGAGGCCGCGCTGGCGCAGCGCGCCCAGCAGCGTGACCACGATGCGCGCGCCCGACGCGCCGATGGGGTGGCCCAGCGCACAGGCGCCGCCATGCACGTTCACGATCTCATGCCCGAGCCTGAATTCCGACATGGCCGCCATGGTGACGGCGGCGAACGCTTCGTTGACTTCCCACAGTTGCACCTGCTGCGCTGACCAACCCGCCTTGCTCAAGGCCTTGGCGATGGCGCCGGCCGGCGCGGTGGCAAACGTGGCCGGCGCCTGCGCATGCACCGCGCTGGCCACGATGCGGGCAATGGGGGTGGCGCCGAGCCGCTGCGCCGTGCTCTCGCGCATCAGCACCAGCGCCGCCGCGCCATCGCTGATGCTCGACGCATTGGCCGCGGTGATGGTGCCGTCTTTCTTGAACGCTGGCTTCAGGCCGGCGATCTTGTCGAGCTTGGCCTTGAAGGGCTGTTCGTCGCGGCCGATCGTCACCTCGCCGCCCTTGCCCGCCACCACCACCGGCGCCATTTCCCAAACGAAACCACCGTCTTCATTGGCCGCCTTGCTGCGCGTGGTGCTGGCAATGGCAAAGGCGTCTTGCGCTTCGCGCGTGAAGCCGTATTGCGCCACGCAGTTTTCAGCAAATACGCCCATCGCCTTGCCGCGCTCATAGGCGTCTTCCAACCCGTCCATGGCCATGTGGTCGAACATCTGTGCCGCGCCATAGCGCAGGCCCTTGCGCGCGAACAACAGGTGCGGCGCATTGGTCATGCTTTCCATGCCGCCGGCCACTACCACGTTGGCGCTGTGCGCGGCCAGCATGTCGGCGCCGAACATCATCGCGCGCATGCCCGAGCCGCACATCTTGCTCAAGGTGACGGCCCCGGCCGACTGCGGCAACCCGGCCTTCAGCGCCGCCTGGCGCGCCGGCGCCTGGCCTTGGCCGGCCATCAGGCAGTTGCCCATCAAGACTTCGTCAACGGCTTCGGGCGCGATGCCGGCGCGCGCCACCGCGGCGCGAATGGCCACGGCGCCGAGTTCCCAGGCGGCCAGCGCTGCAAAGTCGCCCAGCAGGCCGCCGATGGGGGTGCGGGCTGCGGCGGTGATGACGATCGGGTCTGACATGGTGAATTCCTTGGTGAGCGAAGCCGCAAGCAGCATCGTATTCCAGCCGCACCGCCCTGCCCGCCCGGCACCCCCCGATTGCGCGCCGCCGGCCACACCAGCAAGCAGCGCATTGACCGAGGACATTCCCGCATACGGGCAACTTAAGGGGAAAGATCGGATCGGCTCAGACGTAAACCCCGCGCCCACCCAACCCCTTGAGGAGAAGACCATGCACCGACCCCGTAGCTTGACCTTGGCCGCCGCCGCCACTGCGATGCTGATGGCCTGCGCCACGCCCACGCCCACGGCTGGCCCGATGGGTTTTTTCATCACCAGCCTGGGCAGCGGCAAGGGCGCTGACCTGGGTGGCCTGGCCGGCGCCGATGCGCATTGCCAGCGCTTGGCGGCGGCGTCGGGTGCGGCCGGCGCCGGCGCCAAGACCTGGCGCGCATACCTGAGCGTGCCGGGTGCCTTTGCGTCGGCCAACACGCCGGCCGTGCCATCGGTTCATGCGCGTGACCGCATTGGCAATGGGCCCTGGTTCAACGCCAAGGGCGAACTGATCGCACGCAACGTGGCCCACTTGCACAACGGCAACAACCTTTCCAAGACGGCCGCGCTCGATGAAAAGGGCAGCGTCGTGAAGGGCCGCGGCGACACGCCCAATGAGCACGACATCCTCACCGGCTCGCGCGCCGATGGCACCGCTTTCGCACCGCAAACCGACACCACGTGCAAGGCCTGGACGAGCAGCGGCGACGGCTCGGCCATCGTCGGCCACCACGACCGCGCGGGCCCGCTGCCCGAGAACTGGGCCACCTCGTGGAACTTCTCGCACCAGTCGGCCGGCTGCAGCCAGGAAGCGCTGGTACGCACCGGCGGCGCCGGGCGCTTCTATTGCTTTGCGGCGAATTGAGATATTGAGTCGGGCCGCAGCTGCTGAAAGCGCGGCACGCTTTCAGCAGCCACAACCGTAGGCAAATGTGTCGTGGCCCAACACGAACCAGCGCCCGGCGATGTTGGCGAAGAACAGCCGATACCAGGCATCGTCGGTCTTGGTCGGCCCGTCCAGGTGCCCGGGGCCGTGGCCCACGCCTTCAATGGCCACCAGGTCGGGCACGCCGTCGCCGTCCAGGTCGAAGTGCCATTGAGTGGCGCGCACAAAGCCGGTGCGCGCGCGATCAAGGCGCAAGGGCTGGCTCGCCATGCGCGCCGCGGTTAACGGCAAGTTCAGCCGGGTGTGGAACGACACCAGGCTGCCGCTGGGGTTGGGCAGGTGCTTGGGGTCGTAGTCGGCCACGCCGTTGTCGCGCCAGATGCGCGGGTCGGAGTCGCCCAGCGCGAAACCAGGCACAAAGCCTTCGCACCATGGCATTTCGGGACCTGACCAAAGCTGTTGCGTGCGCCGCGCGTGGCTGGCTGCGGCGTGCACGCGGCCATCGCGAAACAGCGTGATGCGTGCCACGGGCCGCACCAAGGCCACGGCGACCTGGCCGATGTCCCACAGGCCGCTGTCAAAGGGATCTTCAAGTGCGGCTCGGCGCGCGCGCGTCTTGTAGGTGTGGATGATGTCGAAGCGCCCGCTCAGCGCGGCGGCATCCTCGTGCAAGGCGGCAACGTCGCGCTCGTTCTTGAACAGGGAAGGGCCCGCCGTGGGCAAGGCCAAGGCGCGCACCAGGCCAGTCGCCTGGACATGATCCTGGTTGATGTCTTGCCCTGCGCCAAAGGTTCTTGCCTGCAAACCCAAGGCTGTGGCAAAGGCCTGCCCAGGCAGATAACCAGTTGGGTTAGCCGCCACGGCCAGGGCCTGGCTTTGCAGGGCTTGCCAACTCAACAGCGGCTGCGGCCTTGGCCCATGAATGCCCAAGGCCAAATGCGCCTTCATGCGCTCCAGCTCGGCATCGGGCGCACGCACAGCGGCGCGGCGAACGGCGGCGGATGTCTCGCTGTTGGCCACGGGCAGGTGCAAGTCCTCCAGGCGGCGGGCATAAGCCTCCAGACCCGCCCAACTCGGCGCCAACCAAAACGCGCGCAGCGGGTCGAATTGCACGTTCGGTGAACCATTGGCAAGCTCAGCCTGGCGCCAGATTGGTGTTGGCACGGGCGCAGTGCCGAGGTAGCGGCATGCCGTGTAGCCCGTGAAGAACTGGCCGCCCAGCGCAGGCGCCCACAGCACCCGGCAATAGCCGCCGCCTGCGTCCGCTGGCGCCGCGCCTTCATGGGCCAGCAAGCTCACCCGCGCGTTAAGTGGCAGCCGCGCCAGCACGGCGGCGCTGAGTGCGGGGCCGCCGCGCAGGTTCACATTGCTGCCAATCACCCATCGCGGCTGCTCAGCGCCTGCTTCGGAGCCCGCGTTCAGCGCCACAGCCAGATCGGCTGCACCAACTGCCGCGCAGGCCAAGACCAGTTCGGCCATTCGGCGTGCGGCGCGGACGCGATATGCGGGCATATCGAAGCAATGCTTGTGTTTCAGGCCACCGCAACGCCCGCACGTCGCGCGGCAAAGCGCCGCCCCGGTTCATAGGGGAACACATCGTGCATGTGTCCAGCCAGGATGCTGTCTTTATGGCTTTGCCAGAACTGCGCGTCCAGCAAGTTGGCATGGTGTTTCATGAACACCTCGCGCACTGCCACGTTGCCCAGCAAAAAGGGCTCAAAGGTTTCAGGGAACACGTCTTTCGGGCCCACGCGGTACCAGACCTCGCTGGACATTTCTTCTTCCTCGTTGCGCGGCGTGGGCACGCGGCGGAAGGTGCAGTCGGTGAGGTATTCGATCTCGTCGTAGTCGTAGAACACCACCTTGCCGTGGCGCGTGACGCCGAAGTTCTTCCACAGCATGTCGCCCGGAAAGATGTTGGCCGCCACCAGGTCCTTGATGGCGTTGCCGTACTCCACCACGGCATGCTCGATCTGTTCGTGGCTGCCTTCTTGCAAGTAGATGTTCAGCGGGATCATGCGCCGCTCGATGTAGGCGTGGCGAATGACCAGGGTGTCGCCGTCTTCCTCGATCAGGCTGGGGCAGAAGTGCTTCAACTCGCTGATCAGCTCTGCCTCGAAACGCTCGCGCGGAAATGCCACGTTGCTGTATTCCAGCGTGTCGGCCATGCGGCCCACGCGGTCGTGCTGTTTCACCAGCAGGTACTTGCCCTTGATCTGCTCGCGCGTGGTGTCTTTCTGCGGTGGGTAGAAATCCTTGATGACCTTGAAGACGTAGGGGAACG
>JAYUQE010000077.1:0-5394 GCA_043756905.1 Burkholderiales bacterium
CCGCCCAGTTGAGTGGCCTGCTCCTCGGCCTGGGCGGCCAGCGTCTCGCCCTGCTCGTCGGCCTGCACGATCTGCGCGGCCGCGGCCTCAAGCTCGGCCTGCGCCTGCGTTTGGCGCTCGGCCCATTGGCTGTTCTGCGCCTTCAGTTCGTCCACGCGCGCTTCGGTGCGCTGGCGGCTCTCGACCACATAGCGGATGCGTTCTTCCAGCCGGCTCACCTCCAGCGCCGCGTCGGCCAGCGCACCCTGGCGCAAGTGCATGGCGTCGCCAGCGGCGTAGTGCGCCTGACGGATGGTTTCAAGATCGGCCTCCACGTGGCGCAATTCAGCCGTGCGCTGCTCAAACGCGGTGACGGCCTCGTTCAGCGCCTGGTGCACGCGCTGCGCCTCGCCGGCGGCGTCGCGGTGCTTCAGGAACCAAAGCTGATGCAGCTTCTTCGCGCCATCGGTTTGCAGCGCGTGGTAGCGCTGCGCCACTTCGGCCTGGCCTTGCAGCTTGTCGAGGTTGCTGTTCAGCTCGCGCAGGATGTCGTCAACCCGGGTCAGGTTTTCGCGCGTGTCCTTAAGGCGGTTTTCCGTCTCGCGGCGGCGCTCTTTGTACTTCGACACGCCGGCCGCTTCTTCCAGGAACAGGCGCAACTCTTCGGGCCGGCTTTCGATGATGCGGCTGATGGTGCCTTGGCCAATGATGGCGTAGGCGCGCGGCCCCAGGCCGGTGCCCAGGAACACGTCTTGCACATCGCGCCGGCGCACCGGCTGGTTGTTGATGTAGTAGCTGCTCGTGCCGTCGCGCGTGAGCACGCGCTTGACGGCAATTTCGGCGTAGCTGTTCCACTGCCCGCCGGCGCGCGCATCGGCGTTGTCGAAGACGAGTTCCACGCTCGAGCGGCTGGAGGGCTTGCGCGTGGCGGTGCCGTTGAAGATCACGTCCTGCATGGATTCGCCACGCAGCTCGCTGGCCTTGCTTTCGCCCAGCACCCAGCGCACGGCGTCCATGATGTTGCTCTTGCCACAACCGTTGGGCCCGACCACGCCCACGCGCTGGCCGGGCAACTGGAAGGTGGTGGGGTCGGCGAAGGACTTGAAGCCGGCAAGGCGGATCTGGTTCAGGCGCATGGGCGAGTTCAGAGCCTGTGAATGAATCCGGCGCGCCCGAGCGGGTGCTCCAGCCGGTGTCGATCTAGGCGCAAAGCACAGCCATAGCGCGGGCTATGGCGAGCATTTGCAACGACGAGCGGCGCCGGCTGGGGCGGCCGAGCGGGTGTGCTGGATTTGTTCACTGGCTCTCAGTTCTGGCAAGCCGCGCCGGCACTGCGCGGGCGGCACCGTGACGGGCCGCGATCAGCATGAAAAACGCCTCTGCATCGAGGCGTTCTTGCGAGGTATTTTTGGGCCGCGATGATAGCATCGCGCCCCTTCGAAAAGCCCCTCAAGAAGCCCAGACGCCCATGGCCCGCAAAGCCCCTGCCCCCTCGCAACGCCAGGCCCCGGCCAGCTCACCCAGCGCGCCCAGCAAGACCTTGCAGGTCTTCCCCAACCCGGCGCCGCAGCGCGACTACGTCATTCAATTCCAGGTGCCCGAATTCACCTGCAACTGCCCGCTCACCGGCCAGCCCGACTTCGCCCACTTCAGCATCGAGACCGTGCCCGACGCGCTGTGCATCGAGCTGAAAAGCCTGAAGCTATATTTCTGGAGCTACCGCAACGAAGGTGCCTTCCACGAAGCGGTGACCAATCGCATCCTTGACGACATTTGCGCCGCCATCAGCCCGCGCTTCGTTCGCATCACCGCCAAGTGGTATGTGCGCGGCGGCATTTACACCAACGTGGTGGTGGAACAGCGCAAGAAGGGCTGGCAGCCGCAGCCAGCGGTGGTGCTGGCAGCCTTGCCGGCGTCGGCTCAAGCCTCAGGTTTGGCCTGATTCGCTGCGCCATGTTCCCCGCGCCATGACCAGCAGCCCGCTGCCCGACCGGCCCGCTTATCAGAAGTTCGCCGTCGATGTGCAGCCCAGCGCGATCGACGGCCAGGGCGCCTTCGCGGCCGAGCCGATACCGCCACGGCTGAAGATCGGCGAAATCCGCGGTGAAGCGATCAGCGTGGCCGAAGCGCGCATTCGCGCGACAAGGCATGAACGCATCATGATCGTGGAGCTGTCGCCGCGCCGCGCCATCGACTTCAGCCGGTCCGCCGACCCCATGCGCTACACCAACCACTCCTGCGCGCCAAACGCGCGGCTGTGCATTCGCCAGGGACGGGTGGAGTTCTATGCCGTGCGGGCCATTGCCGGTGGTGAAGAGATCACCGTGAATTACGGTGAAACCCACCATGAAGGCCGGCTGGCCTGCCGCTGCGGCGCGCCTAGCTGCGTGGGCCGCCTGTAGCAGCCAGCGTGCGGCGCAGGCCTTCGAGGTAGGGCTCGAACAAGTGCACGTCGTTGTGCCCGGCGCCGGGCACTTGCACCAGGGTGATTGCCGGCATGCGCTGCGACAGACGCTGTGCGTGCTGCACCGGGATCAGCGTATCCAGCTCGCCATGCGCCAGCCAAACCGGTGTCTTGATGCGCGGCAGCGCCAGGTCACTGCGCAAGGGGTAGCGCAGCAAGGCCGCCGGTACCCAGGGGTAGTGGTGCGCCGCCAGCGCGGCCATGCTCTCGTAGGGTGAGACCAGAACGGTCAGCTCGGGCTGCACCTGCGCCGCCAGCCCGGTGGCCAGGCCGGTGCCCAGCGAGCGGCCGAACACCACGCGGGTCACTCGTACGCCTTCGTATTGCGCCGCCAAAAAGTCCCACGCGGCGCGCACATCGGCCTCAAGTTGAGCCTGGCTGGTGATGCGCCCGCTGCTCTTGCCGTAGCCGCGGTAGTCAAGCATGAACAGGTCGAAATTGGCCTGGCGATAAAAGTCAGCGTTGGTGAACCAACTTTGCAGGTTGCCGGCGTTGCCGTGCAGGTAGAACACCACGCCGCGCGGCTTGGGCAGGCGCAGGTGCAAGGCGTGCAGGCGCGCATCGGCCAGCGGCACCCACGCCTCATGCACATCGGCGCCAAGATCGAAGCGGTGCTCCGGCGCCAGTTTGGCGGGTGCAAAAAGCAGTCGTTCCTGGCCCCACCACACAAAGGCCAACACCATCAGGTAGGCCGCAACCAGGGTCAACAACCAGCTCATGATTCGGCGCATCAGGGTAGCGGGAGGCATGCCGCCATCATCGCCCACAACCGGCCGCGCGGCACAGCCCGGCACGGATAATCGCTTGATGAACCCGCTGCTCACGCGCCTGCATCCCTACCCCTTCGAACGCCTGCGCGAGCTCACGCGCGGCATCACCCCGCCGGCACACCTGCCACACATCAGCCTGGGCCTGGGCGAGCCGCGGCACGCCACGCCGGCGCTCATTGAACAAGCCTTGATCGCGGGCTTGCCGGGCCTTTCGAACTACCCCGCCACGGCCGGTGAACCGGCGCTGCGCGAAGCCTGCGCAGCGTGGGTG
The DNA here is from genome assembly GCA_043756905.1 of Burkholderiales bacterium. Lineage (GTDB taxonomy): Bacteria > Pseudomonadota > Gammaproteobacteria > Burkholderiales > Burkholderiaceae_C > Rubrivivax. The sequence goes on from JAYUQE010000077.1 coordinate 3,485, forward strand.
CAGCGCCGCTACGGTTTGGCACTCAGCGCCGCCACGCAGGTGTTACCGGTTAACGGTTCACGTGAGGCTTTGTTTGCGCTGGCGCAAACGGTGGTGGATGCGTCCAAACCCGGCGCCACCGTCGTCTGCCCCAACCCGTTCTATCAAATCTACGAAGGCGCCGCGCTGTTGGCCGGCGCGCAAACGGCGTTTGCCAACAGCGACCCGGCGCGCAACTTCGCGGCCAACTGGAGCCAGATTGACGCCGCCACCTGGGCCCGCACCCAACTGCTCTACGTCTGCTCCCCCGGCAACCCCACCGGCGCCGTGGCGCCGCTGGCCGAATGGCAGCAACTGTTTGAACTGAGCGACCGCCACGGCTTCGTGATCGCCAGCGACGAGTGCTATTCGGAAATCTACTTCCGCGACGAACCCCCCCTGGGTGCGCTGCAAGCTGCCCAAATGCTGGGCCGGCACGACTTCAAGAACCTGGTTGTGCTGACCAGCCTTTCAAAGCGCAGCAACGTGCCGGGCATGCGTTCGGGCTTCGTGGCCGGTGACGCGGCGCTCATCAAGGCCTTCTAGCTCTACCGCACCTACCACGGCAGCGCCATGAGCCCGGCCATTCAGCGCGCCAGCATCGCCGCCTGGGGCGATGAAGCGCATGTGGTGGCCAACCGCGAGCTGTATCGGCAAAAGTTCGCCCGCGTGACCCCGATGTTGGCACCGGTGCTCGACGTGGCGTTGCCGGATGCCGCCTTCTACTTGTGGGCCGCGGTGCCAGGCCAGGACGATGTCGCCTTCGCCCTGGGGTTACTGGCTCAATACAATGTGGTCGTGCTGCCGGGCAGCCTGCTGGCCCGCGTGGCGCATGGCCACAACCCCGGCACCGGGCGCATCCGCATGGCCCTGGTGGCCGGCGTTGACGAATGCGTTGAAGCCGCCCAGCGCATCGTGGCCTACACCCAAACCCTCCGAAACACGCCAAGACCATGACACACCCGTTGCAAGCCATCATCGACCACGCCTGGGAAGAACGCGCCAAGATCACCCCCGCCAACGCCCCCGAGGTGCGCGACGCGGTGGAGCGCGTCATCAGCGACTTGAACACAGGCCGCCTGCGCGTGGCCGAGCGCGAAGGCGTGGGCCAGTGGCGGGTGAACCAGTGGGTGAAGAAGGCCGTGCTACTGAGCTTTCGCCTGAGCGATAACAAGTTGATGCGTGCCGGCGACCTGGGCTTTTTCGACAAGGTGCAAACCAAGTTCGCCCACCTTGATGAAGCCGCCATGCGCGCCACCGGCGTGCGCGTGGTGCCGCCGGCGGTGGCGCGGCGCGGCAGCTACATCGCAAAGAACGTGGTCTTGATGCCCTCTTTTGTGAACATCGGCGCCTACGTTGACGAAGGGACAATGGTCGACACCTGGGCCACCGTGGGCTCGTGTGCGCAGATCGGCAAGAACGTGCATCTTTCAGGCGGTGTCGGCATCGGCGGCGTGCTTGAGCCGCTGCAAGCCAACCCGACCATCATCGAAGACAACTGTTTTGTCGGCGCGCGCAGCGAAGTGGTGGAAGGCGTGATCGTCGAAGAGAACTCGGTCATCAGCATGGGCGTCTTCCTCGGCCAGAGCACCAAGATCCTTGACCGCGCGACGGGGCTGGTGAGCTATGGCCGCGTGCCCGCAGGCTCGGTCGTCGTCAGCGGCAGCATGCCTTCAGCCGACGGCACGCACAGCCTGTATTGCGCGGTGATCGTGAAGAAGGTCGACGCGCAAACACGCGCCAAAACCAGCATCAACGAATTGTTGCGAGCCTGATCACAGCTCTGGGATCATCGGCAGCAAGAATCGGCATTTCAAGCACGGGAGCTTCGATGAGCGGGAACATGGAACGCGTGCTGCGCCTGATGGCCGAGAAGACGGCCTCGGACGTCT
>JAYUQE010000078.1:0-15660 GCA_043756905.1 Burkholderiales bacterium
CCATGTGGGCGTGCTCAAGGTGCTGGAACGCGAGCGCGTGCCGATCGACCTGATCGCCGGCACCTCGATGGGCGCCATCGTCGGCGGCCTGTATGCCAGCGGCATGAGTGCGGCGCAGATCGAGGCCGAGCTGGGCCGTGTCCGCTGGGCCGACGTGTTTGCCACCCGGGTTGACCGCAAGCTCCTGTCGCAGCGGCGCAAGGAAGAAGACCACGACATCGCCAGCGCGTTCGAACTTGGCGTGCGCAACGGCGAACTGCGCACGCCGCATTCGGCTGTTTCGAGCCGCGAACTCGAAACCATGCTGCGCCGCTTCACCCTGCCGGCACGCCAGGTGACACAGTTCGACCGGCTGCCAATTCCGTTTCGCGCCGTGGCCACCGACATGGAGTCGGGCGACGCGGTGGTGCTCAGCGACGGCGACCTGGCCCTGGCCCTGCGTTCCAGCATGAGCGTGCCGGGCCTGTTTGCGCCCACTGAGTGGCAAGGCCGCTTGCTGGGCGATGGCGGCCTGGTCAACAACGTACCGGTGGACGTGGCCCGCGCCATGGGCGCCGATGTGGTGATCGTCGTCAACGTGGGCACGCCGCTGGCCGGGCGCGAGACGCTGGGCTCGGTGATCGGCGTGACGGCGCAGATGGTCAACATCCTCACCGAACAAAACGTGCGTCGCAGCCTGGCCAGTCTGCGCGGCGGCGACCTGCTGATCCAACCCCAACTCGGCACGCTGGCGGCGAGTGATTTTGATCAAGCCATCCGGCTCGTCGGCCTGGGCGAGGAAGCTGCCGCCGGCATGCGCCAGGCGTTGCACACGCTGGCACTTGAACCCGCTGCATATGCCGCGGCGCAGCAAGCCCGCCGCAGCTGGCAGGGCCCCCAGCCAGCGCTGGCGTTTGTTGATTTCACGGGCAGCACGATCACCAACCCCAAGCGCTTTGCCGCACAACTGGAAACCCAACCCGGCAAGCCCTTCGATGTGCAGCGTGCTGAACGCGACACGCGCCACCTGGCGGCCAGTGGTGACTATTCGCGCACCAACTACAGCTTGCAGCGGCGCGAGCAGAGCGAGGGGCTGGTGTTCGAGCTGGAAGACAAGCCCTGGGGGCCGAACTACCTGCGCGTGGGGCTGGATTTGTCAACCGACTTTGCCGGGCGCAGCGCGTTCAACCTCAAGCTCAGCCACAACCGCCACTGGCTCACCGCGAATGGCACCGAGTGGCGCAACCGGCTCCAGCTCGGCGAAGTGCCGGCGCTGAGCACGGAGCTCTATCACCCGTTGAATTGGACGCTGGGCCTGTCCAACGACTGGTTTGCCGCCGCCTGGGCCAACCTGGAACAGCGGCGCGTTGCGCTGTTTTCACCGCTCAATGGCACGGAACAAGCGCAGTTCAACCGCACGCTGTCGCGCGTGGGGCTGGACATCGGACAACCCTGGGCCGCGCTGGGCGAGCTGCGCCTGGGGCTGGCGCAAACCATTCTGCGCACCAGCCCACATTTGCTGGGCAGTGACTACACCGGCGCGCGCGTGGTTGAGCTGAACTACGAAACCGGCCTGCGCGCGCGCGTGGTCATTGACCAGCTCGACTTTGCCTCGTTCCCACAATCGGGTTACCGCGCCGAAGCCGAGGCCCATGGCGGGCGGCGCAGCGGCACGCTTGACGAGTCGTTCTTCCGCCTGGAGGCGCAGGGCACCTATGTTCACAGCGTCGGTGCTGACACCTTTGCCGCGCACGCAGCGCTGCAACTGTCGCAGCAACAGGGCAGCGTGCTGCTGGGCCGCTACCCCTTGGGCGGGTTTCACAACCTGTCGGGCTACCAAAGCGGCCAGCTTTACGGCAACCAATTGCTGTTCACCCGGCTGACCTGGTACCGCCGCCTGCCCACGGCGCCGGTGCTCACGCGCGGCTTCTTCGTCGGCGCCACGCTGGAAGCCGGCAACGTGTGGGAGCAGCGCAGCCAGATCAAGCTGAACGACTTGCGCAAAGGCGCCAGCCTGTTCATCGGCGCCGACAGCGGCATCGGCCCGCTGTACCTGGGCCTGACCTATGCACCTGGCGGTTCGGCCGGCGTCGTGCTGTTCATCGGCCGGCCTTGACCTGCCGCAGGCGCTTCAGCCCAGGCCCAGGCAACGTTTCACTTCAGCCACCACCAGTTGTGGCTGTTCATGCACCAGCCAGTGGCTGGCACCCGGTACGCGATGCAGCCGCAGTTGCGGCACCCAGCGCTCCAGGCCGTCGAGCAGGCCGGGCAACAGCGCTGCGTCGCCCTCGCCCCACAGCACCGTGGTGGGCACGCGCGAGGTCACGGCTTCATCTGGCAGGACGACGGTGTTGACCGCATCTTGCGCGCTGCCAGACGGCTTCAGCGGCGAGGCCACGTAGTAGTTCAGCCCGCCTTGCAGGCCACGCCGCCACACCGCCTCATACGCCTGGCGCAGCTCGGCACTGAGCCACGGTGGCGCGGCTTCGCTGCCATCTGCCAGGCGATACAAGAAGCGCCACAGGCGGGCGAAATTGTTCTCGCTGAGCAACTGCGCGGCATCAGGCCGGCACAGGAAGTTCATGTAGGCGCTGGCCGCCTGCTGGGCCGGGTTGTTGCGCAGTTCGCGCAGGAACGTGGCCGGGTGAGGCGAATTGATGATCATCAACTGGCCAATGGCCTGCGGCTGCTGCGCCGCGATGTTCCAGGCCACGGCGCCGCCCCAGTCGTGGGCCACCAACAAGTCGATCGGGCCGCCGAGTTGTTCGATCAACGCCAGCACATCGGCCACCAGGTGCTTGGGGCGATAGTCGGCGGCAGCGGCCGGCGTTGACGAGCGCTCAAAACCACGCAGGTTGGGCGCCACGCACTGGGCCTGGTCTTGCAGCGCCAGCAGCACCTCGTCCCACACGAATGCGGCTTCGGGGAAGCCGTGCAAGAACAGCACGCGCTTGGCCGCCGGGCTTTGGTTGCGCCGGCAAGAAAGCATGATGCCGTGCGGCAACGCGGCGTCGAAGGTTTCAATCATGGGCAAGCTTTCGAGTCCAGCCGTGCAGGGCTTGCGCGGCATCGGCCACGCCCGCGCCCGACAAGGCCGAGAACAGGCAAATGCCGATGTCGGCTTCTTCGGAGCTGAACCCCGCCAGCACGGCCTGCGTGGCCGCCAGCGACTTCGCGGCCTCGTTCTTGGACAGCTTGTCGCTCTTGGTCAACAGCACCAGCAGCCGCACCGAGCCGTTCACCACGCGTGGGGCCAGCAGTTCCAGCAAGCGCAAATCGAGCGGCGTGCAGCCGTGGCGTGAATCGATCATCACCACCACGCCGCACAGGCTGCGCCGCAGCACCAGGTACTGCGCCATCACCTCTTGCCAGCGCAGCTTGGCCTGGCGTTCCACGGCGGCGTAGCCATAGCCGGGCAAGTCGGCGAACAAAGTGTCGGCGGCATCTTTGGGGCCGAGTTCGAACAGGTTGATGTGCTGCGTGCGCCCTGGCGTGCGAGACGCAAAGGCCAAGCGCTTTTGCTGCGCCAGGCGGTTGATGGCGGTGGACTTGCCAGCGTTGCTGCGGCCCACGAAGGCGATCTCGGGCAGCTCGGTTTGCGGCAGTTGGTCGAGCTTGGCGGCGGTGGTCAGGAAACGCGCTGTGTGCGTCCAGGCCAGGGCTGCTCGTGCCGGGTTCAGCGCCGGGTTCAACGCTGGGTTCAGGTTTGCGCCAGGCGCGATAGAGAGCGTTGTCATGAAGCATTGTAAAATCGACGGGTTTGATTCGGCACAACTGAATCTGCCCGCACCAACAATGTGTTCAACGAAGGCCCCGACATGAAGTCGCCCCTTGCCCTGGTTTCCCTGCTATTTGCCACACTTGCCACCGCTTTGTGCGGCCCCGCCCTCGCCGCTGAAGGCGCTGTCGCCAAAAAGGCCGATCTGGCCAAGGGCCAGGATCTGTCCACCCAGGTCTGCGCCGCCTGCCACACCACAGACGGCAGCCGCGGCAGCCCGGCCAACCCGATCCTGCAAGGCCAGCACCCGGAATACCTGGCCAAACAACTGGGCGAGTTCAAATCGGGCAAGCGCAACAACCCGGTCATGAAGGGGTTCGCCGCGGCCTTGAGCGACGCCGACATGCTCAACGTCTCTACCTTTTACGCCGGCAAGCAAGCCAAGCCCGGTTTTGCCAAGCAGAAAGACCTGGTCAAACTGGGCGAGAAAATCTACCGCGCTGGCATTGCTGATAAGGCCGTGCCGGCCTGCTCGGGTTGCCATGGGCCGGCAGGCTCGGGCATGCCCGCACAGTACCCGCGCGTGGCCGGACAGCATGCCGACTACGCTGAAGCCCAATTGCTCGCCTTCCGTGGCGGCCAGCGCGCCAACGCGCCGCAGATGCCGGCCATTGCGGCGCGCATGAGCGACCGTGAAATCAAGGCTGTGAGCGACTACATGGCCGGGCTGCGCTGAACCCAGGCGTTCACGCACTCACGTCAAGCCGGTTACTGAACCGGCTTTTTCACGTCTGGCGCCGGCATGCAGTAAGGTCTGCGCGTCCCGCGCGACCCTCACCCACGCGCAGCAGGAGGCAGCATGCACTTTCACCCTGACCGGGGCTTCAAACACGCCGTTGCATCGGACATCACCCCGCCGGCGGTTTACGCACAGCGGCGCGCGTTGCTCAAACAACTGGCTGCAGCGGGCATGGGCACTGCCCTGGCCGCCTGGGCGGCGCGCGACGCGCTGGCCCAGGCCGCCGCGCCGGCCAAGTTGGCAGCGTTGCCAGGCGCCAAAAGCACGCTGGCCGGCGCCATGACGATGGAAAAGCTCACGTCGTACCAGGACGTGGCCAGCTACAACAACTTCTACGAATTCGGCACCGACAAGGCCGACCCGGCGCGCCATGCCGGCAGCCTGAAGACGCGGCCGTGGGCGGTGGCGGTGGAAGGCGAGTGCAACAAACCCGGCAGCTACGACATCGACGCGTTGCTCAAGCTCAAGCCCATGGAGGAACGCATCTACCGCCTGCGCTGCGTCGAAGGCTGGTCGATGGTGATTCCGTGGGTGGGCTACTCACTGGCCGAGTTGATCAAGAAAGCCGAGCCCAACGGCAATGCCAAATTCGTGCAGTTCGTGACCCTGGCCGACAAGGTGCAGATGCCCGGCGTGCGCTCATCGGTGCTCGATTGGCCCTATGTCGAAGGCCTGCGCCTGGATGAAGCCCTGCACCCGCTGGCGCTGCTGGCGTTTGGCTTGTATGGCGAAGTGCTGCCCAACCAGAATGGAGCGCCGGTGCGGCTGGTGGTGCCGTGGAAGTACGGCTTCAAATCGGGCAAGTCCATCGTGCGCATCCGCTTCACGACGCAGCAGCCCAAGACGAGCTGGGAGCAAGCCGCACCCAGCGAATACGGTTTCTATTCCAACGTCAACCCGCAGGTCGATCACCCGCGTTGGAGCCAGGCCACGGAGCGGCGCATTGGCGACGACGGCCTGCTGGCCAAGCGCCGCGCCACACTGCTGTTCAACGGCTATGAGGCCCAGGTGGGTCAGCTCTATGCGGGGATGGACCTGAAGAAGCTCTACTGACCGCAGTGGCCATGAACAAGCTGCTGGCCCACCCGGCCGCCAAGCCCTTGGCGTTCACGCTGGCGCTGATGCCTGCCCTGTGGCTGCTGGCCAGCGCGGTGCTGAACACCCTGGGCGCCAACCCCGCCGAGGCCTTGATTCGCGGCACGGGTGACTGGGTGTTGCGCTTCCTGTGCCTCACGCTGGCGGTGACGCCGCTGCGGGTGCACCTGGCTTGGCCGCTGCTGTTGCGCTACCGGCGCATGCTGGGCCTGTATGCATTCTTCTACGCCGTGCTGCACTTCCTGTGCTACGCGTGGTTAGACATGGGGTTCGATGTGAATGACATCGTGCGCGACATCGCCAAGCGCCCGTTCATCCTGGTCGGCACCTCAGGCCTGTTGTGTCTGCTGTTATTGGCCGCCACCTCGTTCAACCGCGCCATCCGCGCCTTGGGCGTGAAGCGCTGGCAGGCCTTGCACCGCCTCATCTATGTGATCGCGCTGCTGGGCTTGCTGCACTTCTTCTGGATGCGCGCGGCCAAGAGCAACTTTGCCGAGGTGGCGGTCTATGCCGTCATCATCGGCGCGCTGCTGGGCTGGCGTGTGCTGCGCCGGCTGCGGCCAAGCCGCGCCGCACTGCGCGCTACTTCATGAAGCTGGGCAGCCACAAGGCCAGCCATTGAAACTCGAGGCACAGCGCCAGCGCCACCACCAGCACCGCCACGAACAGCCACACGCCGCGAAAGATTTGCGGCAGGCTCACGTCTTTGAGCAGCGAATTGAGCACGAACAGGTTCATGCCCACGGGCGGCGAGATCAAACCAATCTGCACCACCAGCACGATCAACACGCCGAACCACACCGGGTCGAAGCCGAGTTGCGTGACGATGGGGAAGAACACCGGAATGGTCAGCAGCACCATCGACAGCTCTTCCATGATGGTGCCCAGCAGCACATAGATCACCATCATCGCGCCCACCACCAGCAACGGGCTCAGGCCTTGATTCAAGATCCACGCCTTCAGGTCGTTAGGCATCGTGGTGAAGTTGACAAACGACGAGAACAGCATCGCCGCAATCAAGATGGTGAACAGCATCGCTGTGGTGCGCGTGCTTTCCACCAGCACCGCCATCAAGGTCTTCCAGCTCAACACGCCGCGCGCCAGCGCAAAGAAAAACGCACCCGAAGCGCCGATGCCCGCGCCCTCGGTGGCGGTGAACACGCCGCCGTAGATGCCGCCCAGCACCACCACCACCAGCAGCGCCACTCCCCAGATGCCACGCAGCGCGGCCCGGCGTTCGGCCCAGGTAGAGCGCGGCGCGGCGGGGCCGGCAGCGGGGTCGCGCCAGGTGATGAACGCCACGCCCACCATCATCAGTGCCGCGCACAGCAGGCCCGGCAGCACGCCGGCCGCAAAGAGCTTGCCGATGTTGGTTTCGGTCACGATGCCGTAGATGACCATGATGGTCGACGGCGGAATCATGATGCCCAGCGTGCCGCCCGCTGCGATCACGCCCGTGGACAGGTAGTTCGAATAACCCAGCTTGCTCATTGACGGATACGCCACCTTGGCCATGGTGGCCGCGGTGGCGATCGACGAGCCGCAAATGGCGCCAAAGCCGGCGCAAGCCATGATCGTGGCGTGCGCCAGGCCGCCACGCACATGACCCACCAAGGTGTAGGCGGCACGGAACAGTTCGTGCGCCAGGCCGGCACGCGCGACGAAGTTGCCCATGAGAATGAACAGCGGCACCACCGACAAGGTGTAGGCAAAGCCGGCGTCGTAGATGGACTGCGCGGTGCTGGCCGCCGTGGCCTCCCAGCCGCGCAGCAGGCCCAGGCCCAGAAAGCCCACCAGGCCCATGGCAAAGGCCAGCGGAATGCGCATGGCGGCGAGCACGAAGATGGCGGCAAAACCGAGCAGCGCCTCAATCATGTGGCGCCGCCGGATTCCACCCCTGGGTGGTGATGCGACACCGGGTTGAACATCAGCATCACATGGATCAACCCGGTGGCCGCACACAGCACGCTCATCAGGTAGACGAACGGCCCTTGGCTGATGTGCAACTGCGCCGTGGTGTCACCGTACTCGAGCATGTTCCCGGCCTTGACCCACAACAGCCAGGCCACACCGAACAGCGCCGCAGCGCACAGGCCGTCGACGATGAAGTGCTGGGCGCGGCGCACCCAGGCCTCGATCAACGGGTCGAGCGTATCGAACACCACATGCTCGCCGTGCAATGACACCAACGGCAGGCCGGCGAAGATCACCACCACCATCAGGATTTCGGTCAGCTCCAGCGAGCCCGGCACCGACTGGCTGAGCAGCTTGCGCCCGGCCACGTCGAACAGCGTCAGCCACATGATGCCGAACAGCGCCAGCGCGGCCAGGCTGCCGCACAGGGTGTCGATCAGCTTCCTCATGGGGCGGGGACTTTGGTGCTAACCATTCAAATCACTTCTCAAGCTTGGCAATGTCAGCGCGGAAGGTGGCCAACGTCTTCAGCGGCTCCTGCATGCCCTTGGCTTCAGCCGCCTTGGCCCAGTTGCCTTCGAGGGCCGCGGTACGTTCCTTCACGGCTTTCACGAAGGCGGCATCGGCCTTGACGAACTGCACGCCGGCGGCCTGCATGAAGGCCATGCCGCGACGATCCACCTTATCCCACCCGCGGCCGAACATGCGCGCGGCGACTTCACCGGAGAGCTCATCAATCACCTTTTTGTCTTCAGGGGCCAGCTTGTCGTACTTGGCCTGGTTCATCATGAACACGAAGCTGGTGTTGTACAGGCCGCCCGGGAAGGTGGTGGCATGGCGGATGATCTTGTCGATCTTGAAGCTTTCCACCGACTCGGCGGGGAACAGGGTGCCGTCCATCACACCGGTGGACAGCAGCTCGTAGCTTTCGGGCGCCGGCTTGAGCGTGACGTTCATGCCCAGGCTCTTGGCCACTTCGTTGACCATGCCACCACCGACGCGAAATTTCATGCCCGCCAGGTCGTCGATCTTGGCCACCGGCCGCTTGGCATTGAGCACGATGCCGGGGCCGTGGGTGAACACCGCGATCACCTTCACGCCCTTGTGTTCCTCGGCCATGGCCGGGGTCTTGGCATAGGCGCGCTGGAACGCCACCGACACTGGCTCTGACAAGTTGCCCAGGAACGGCACTTCGGCCATTTGGGTGGTGGTGAAACGGCCCGGCGTGTAGCCGTGCACCGTGAACGACAGGTCAGCCAGGCCGTTGCGCACGGCATCGAAGGTGCCCGGTGCAGCGGTCACGCCGCGCGGCAGGATGTTGCACTTCACGCGCGCGGCGGTCTTCTGCTCGACCAGGCCGCACCATTCCTTTTGCGTTTCAGACAGGATGTGCGTGGGCTGCAGCCAGCTCGACGCCGTGAGAACGGTTTGCGCTGACGCGCCCGATGCCAAGGCCAGGGCAGCCAGGCAGGTTGCGGCACGCGCAACAGGGTGAAAAGGCTTCATGAATGCTCCGGGCAAAAAGGCCGAGTAAGGATGGGCGCATTGTCGGCGATGGATTGCAGCCGGCTGCGCCCAGGTTTCCCTAAAGCCACGCTTGTCCGCAGGAGCCAGGTGAATCGCACCCCCTCACTCCAATGCCCCATGCGCCCGACCCCATGCCCCAGGGGCAGCGGCGCCGCGCGGCGCGACCTAGCATGCCGCCACGCCACCACCGCACAGCCCGACGACCATGGCCGCTACGCACCGTGCTTCTGCCTCGCCCCGCGACGATGCCATGGGTTATGCCGAGGGGCCTGCGCTGGCCGCGTTGCACCAGGCGTTGGCCACGCTGCTGGGTGCCCGCGATCGCGCGCAGCCCACCGAGATGGTGCTGGCGCTGTCGCAGGTGGCGCGCTGTTACCGCGCGCTGGACGCCTTGATCCAGACCGAGCGCTATCTGGATCAAGCCTTGCGCTGGTCGGCGCTGATCGGCGCGGCCGATGCTGAAGTGCGGCTGCTGTGCGAGCTGGTCGACGCCTGCTACGACCTGGCCGTGGTCGCACAGGGCGATGACCCGAGCGCCAGCCGCGCCGCGCTGGAACGCATGCGCGACCATGCCTTTGCTGCGGCAACGCGCGCGGGCCATGTGTCGGATTCGAGCTGGGAAGTCACGGTGTTACTGCGCGTGAGTGATGCGCTGCGCCGCTGCGGCGACCATGATGACGCCTTGAACCTGCAGGCTCGGGCGATGAAATTGATGCAACGTGATGCACCGCCCACCGCGCAGTTGGCAGAGGTCAGCCTCCCCAGAACCGCACCCGTGTTGCCCTGTACAGACTGAAGCAGCGCTTCTAACATCGAGCTGCACGCGCAGCCTTGCGCGCCAAGGGCAGCCCGATGACCACCACCCCCACCCGCAGCCAGCCAGGCAGGCCGGCGGCGCACCATGCCTGGCTGGCCGCTGCCCTGGCCGCCGCCCTGCTGGCAAGCGCTTGCAAGACCAGCGAGCCGCGCAGCGCCGAACGCCTGGAGCCGCCACGGCCCGCGCCAGCACCACGGCCGCCGCCACCACTGCCCTCGCCCATGCCGGCACCTACACCCGCACCGACACCCGCACCCACCCCCAGGCCACCGGTGCCCGCACCCGCACCCGCACCCGCACCCGCACCCGCACCCGCCCCAGCGCCCACAGCTTGCCCGGCCGGCGTGAGCCCGATCGGGATATTGGCAGTGCAGAGCAACACGGTGTTTCGCAACGGCACGCCGGCGCGCACTGGCGCGCGCGTGTGTGATGGCGACCTGCTCACCACCAATGGCACCGGCGTGTTCGACCTGCTGCTCGACGGCGACAGGGAAAGCGATTCGGTGCACGTGGCCGAAGGCACCGACCCGCGTTTTCGCTGGACGCGCAGCGGCTGCCTCAGCGTGGACAGTTATGCGCAGGGGCGCATCGTGGTCACCTCGCGGCGCTTGTGCATGGTGGTGCGCACCCCCGACACGCTGATGTACCTGAGTGGTGCGCGAGCCCAGTTCCAGGTGGCGCGCAACGCGGCCACGCAAGTGGTGCCGGTGCGCGGCAACATGATCAAGCTGCAAGCTTTGAGCGACCAGCAGGTGCGCGCGCTGAGCAGCGTGCAGCTCGTGCAGCGCGCCGCCCCCGTGGCGCTGCAACCCAAGCCGCTGTCGCTGAACGTCTACCGCCAGGGTGTGGTCAGCCAGCCCGCGGTGCGGCTGCCGCCGGCTGAAGTACAGCGCATCAACAGCTCACTGTTGCGCTCGGCCATCATGGTGCCCGTCAACCCGCCGGTCGCCGTGCCCAGATAGTTCCTGGCGCAAGTCGGCGCGCCAGGCGGCATCCAGCCTGGCCTGCACCTGCTGCATGAAGCCGGGTGCCTCAGCGCTGATGAACTGGATGCCGCTGGCCGCCGCGGGCACGGTGGCGTTGCCGCAGCGCACCGGCACCACCTCGGCCTGGCCCTGGATGTGGCGGCGCAGCGCCGCGGTGAGTTCGTACTGGCAGAAGTGCTTGGCGTGGTAGTCGCTCGAATACACCGGCAAGAAGCAACGGCTGGCGCCAACCGCGTTCACCAGGCGGTCGAACCAGCGGTCACCGACCTTGATCTCATGCGTGTCGAAGAACACCCGCAGCGCACTGCCATCGGGCTGGGTCATGGCCTTCAGCGGCGCCACGATGTGTTCACGCACCCAGGCCACGTGCGTGGCGTCGGTGCGCGAATAGCTCACGAAGACGTCGAAACCGTTCACCTGCTGTGGCGCCGCCGCATGCAGCGCGGCCCACAAGCGGTAGCGCCAGGTGAACACCCCGCTGAGCAGCGCCGCGGCCAGCACGCCGAGCGCCGGCAATGTGAGCTGCGCCAGCACCAGCCCGGCCGTGCGCAAAGCGGTGGCCAGCGCCGCCAGGGCCAGCAGCGGCACGGCCACGGCCACGGCACCCTGCCACAGCGCACGCCGCGCTGAGCCTGCACCACGGCGATAGGCCCACAGCGCGCAGCCCGCGGCCAATGCACCGCTCAAGCCACACAGCGCCAACAGCCACGGCGCATTGGCCAGCAGCCGCGCCTCGGCCGCGTCGGGCGGCGCGGCGCGCGCGGCCAGCGCCCAGGCCAGGTGTTCGGGGCCGGAGGCTTGCGCGGCGGGGGTGCGGTCGGCCTGCAAGCTGCCGACGATGACCACGCGCTGGCGCAAATCCACCGCACCCGAACCGGCCGCCGGCTTCAATTCGCCTTGCTCGAAGCGCCAGGTGTGGGCCTGGGTCACGGCCGGGCTGCCCAGGTGCAGCAACAGCGGCTGATCTGGTACGTTAATCGGCCGGTTGTAATGCACTTCGGCCAGCCTGACGACCAGGCTGCTCAGGGCCACGCCCGCGCCCAGCGCCAGCCTCGGCTCGTACTTGACCAAGCCGCCGTACTGGTCGAACACGGTGTGCCCCTGGCCGTCGAACAGGCCTTCGTAGAGCTGCGGTTCATGCTCGGCGGCATAGCCCGGCCAGGGCTGGCCGCTGCGTGGGTGGCGCGGGTCGACTGCAGCGTAGACCTTCGCGCCACTGGCCTGCAACGCACGCAAAGCCGCCAGCAAGGGCGGCAGAGCGGGGTCATTCGTGATGCGGGTGAAGTGCACATCGAACACCACCGCCTTCGGCCCGGCGCTGCCCTGTGCAGCCAGCAGTTTGGCCAGCTCGCTCAGGCGCAGGCGGAACAGCGCCGGATCGGCGTCATGCGGCACGTCGACCAGCAGCAGATCCTGCGGCCACGGTGCTGCGGTCTGCGCCGAACTGGCTTCGGCCAGCGCCCAATCGGCCTGCTGCCAGGCGTCGGTGCCGAAGGCCAGCGCGGCCAGGGTCAGCAGCCAGCCCAACGCCCACAACGGCCAGCGTGGCTTGGCCACCGCTTCAGTACCCCGGGCGCGGTGGGGCTTCGTAGGCGCGCGAGCGCTGCAAAGCCTCGGTCATGCGCTGCTGCGCGAGCGCTTCACCACGGCCGGCGGCGCTGGCCCAGCAGGCGGCAATTTGCCGCAGGCTGTCGGCCACGTCTTTGTCGCGCGGCGCCGGGTTCAGCGCCTGGCGCATGGCCAGCGCGCGCTCCAGCGGCACCAGGCCGCCCGCTGTGTCGCCACTGCGGCACAGCGCGCCGCCGTGCTGCACCAGGGCCTGTGCCAGCAGCCCGTGCGCCATGCCACCCAGCAGCCGTTCGCGCAGCGCCACGGCCTGCGCATAGTGGGCAGCGGCGCCGGCATCGTCGCCCGCGCGTGCAGCGTTAACTCCGAGATTGATGTGACTGTTGGCCAGCTCGGGGTGCGGCGTATCGCCATACAGGCGTTGCCGCATGGCCAGCGCCTGCTGGTGCCAAGGCATGGCCGCGGCGGGCGTGGCCTCAAGCTGGCCCAGCGCTTCGAGGTTGCGCGCCACGGCGGCGCTGTCAGCGCCAGCGGCCAGGGTGCGGTGGGTCTCAAGCGAAGCCAGGGTGGCGTCGCGCGCCTTTTGCAGCTCACCCAGGCGCCGCCAGGCCAGGCCCAGGTTGCCCCACACCTGCGCCATGCGGCGCTGGGTGGTGTGCGGCGCCAGGCTGCGGTTGCTGGCCAGGGCGGCTTGCAAGTGATCGACCGCAGCCTTGTCGTTGCCCGCCTCCAACGCCGCGGCGCCCAGGTTGTTCAAGGCCCGCGCGCGCCAGGGCTCGTCGCGCCCGTCCCGTGTCAGCGCCAGCATCTGGTTGAAGGCGCCGGTGGCTTCGGCCGGAATGCCACGGGCCAGCCAGGTCAGGCCGATGTTGTTCAGCGCCGCGAGCTGGCGGTCGCGGTCGGCCGTGCCTTGCGCGGCGCGCAGTTCAGCCGTGTACAGCGCCATGGCCTCGCTGCTGTGGGTGTAGCGGCGCAGCGGCTCTTGTGCCGGCCATGCCTGGGCCTGCCTGGTTCGGGCATCGAGCTGGTCGTGCTCAACCATGTCAACGGCGCGCGCGGTATCGGCCATCAGCGTGGGCACGTCGCGCTGCACCGCCACGCGGCCGCTTTGCACCTGGGCCGCGCCGGCGCCGCCAGGCAGCGCCTGGACTTCAAAGGTGGTGCCGCGCACCAGGGCCACGAAGCGGTTGAATTCGACGTTGAAGAAACTCAACGCACGCTCCACATCAAAGCGCGCGCTGCCTTCCAACACCTGGTGCACCTCGCCCGTGGCGCCCACGCGCAGCACCGTGAAGCGGGTGTCCGGGCTGAGTTCGATGCGGTTGCCGTTGGCCGTGACGAGCACCAGCACCACACGCGCCGGCACGCCGATTTCCACGCCTTCGGCCAGTTCCTGCCCGCGGCTCACCGGCAGCGGCACCGGGTTGCGCTGCGGCGGCACGAACTGGGTGATGACCACCGGTGCGCTGGCGGGCTGGCCCTGCACCCGCACTTCAACGATGCGCAGGGCCTGCGCGCCCGCGCCGCCGGCAGCCAGTGCCAGCGCGGCCGCGCACAGCGCTGCGGCCGCCCTCAACACGCTAACTTCCTTTTGCAGTGGCGCATGGGTGATGAGATCAATGCGGGGCCAGGAACGTGGCCTCGATGTCGACCGTGCCGCGGCGGCCGACATGCGGCCGGTCGCGCTCGAACCAGGCCTGCGCCGCGGCACGGCCCAGCGCGTGCAGGCGCAACAGAAAGGCCAGATCGGTGTTGAGCTTGCTCGACGCCCCCAGCGGCGCCAACGCAGCGTCGTCGGCCACCATGTGCAGCCGCAGGTTCTTGTAGTGCCGGCTGTCGATGCGGTGTTCCTTGAGCAGCCGCTGCACGAAGGCGATGGCGCGCATCTCGCCCAGCAGGTTGGCGTTGAAGGTAATCTCGTTCAAGCGATCGGCAATTTCGATGGCGGTCTGCGGCGTGGCTTCGCGCTGCAGCGGGTTGATGCGCACCAGCAGCACATCGTTGGCCGGCGTTTCATAGATCAGCGGCCACAGCGCCGGGTTGCCGCTATAGCCGCCGTCCCAATAGGGCACGCCGTCGATCACCACCGCCTGCATCAGTTGCGGCAGGCAGGCCGACGCCAACAGCGCGTCGATGCTCAGATCAGCCGCGCTGAACACCCGGGCACGGCCGCTGTGCACCGAGGTGGCGGTGATGAACAACGGCAACGCCCCTTCACGCAGCGCCGCCACCTGAACATGGCGCTGCAGCAGGTCGCGCAGGGGCGACACGTTGAGGGGGTTGAACTGATACGGGCTGAACACGCGCAGCAGCGCCGTGCTCATCTCATAGAGCCACTGGCCGTGCAGGTTGTAGCTGCCCAGGGCGGGCGGCGGCAACCAGGCCGCCAGCGGGTGCGCGGCGTGGCTGCCGAAAACGCCTTGGCAGGCGGCCACGTCATGCCAGAACGCCGTCAACGCGGCGCGTGCCCCGGCGCGGCCGGCACGCGCATGGCCGCTGGCCAGCACGGCGGCATTCAAGGCCCCGGCGCTGGTGCCGGAAATGCCGGCCAGCGCCAGCGTCTCGTCTTCGAGCAGGCGGTCGAGCACGCCCCAGGTGAAGGCGCCATGCGAGCCGCCGCCTTGCAACGCGAGATCCAGGGCGTCGGATGGCGCAGCTTCGGCGCTACGTCGGGGGCGGCGGTTCATGATGGCGGGTCGATCAATGTGGGTGGCTGTGACGTTGACGCCAGCAGGGCCCAGGCATCCGCCAGGGTCTGCGCCTGCAGCGGCGCCAAATGGGGCAGCCCGCGCAGCATACGCGGGCGCAGTAGCGCCAGGCCGCTGCGCCGGCGCGGGCTAACGGCCACGGCGTCGAACTCAAGCTCGAACACCAGGCTGGGCGCCAGCAGCCGCACCGGCCCGGCACGGCCGACCACGGCGCTGCGCAGGTGCGCGTTCAGCCGGCTCATGTCAGCAGCGGCCAGCGCCGTGTCGCACCGGCCCAGGCTCACCAGATGCAGGGCTTGCGGCGGTGGCTTGGCCGGCGCATGCACCATGGCCAAGGCGGCCTGGGCCTCAGCTTCATTCAGCGGCGTGCGGCTCCACAGGGCCAGCGTGTAGCCGGGCGGCGGGCCGGCCTGGGCGTGGATGAGCAGTGCGCGCAGGTGCAGCGGCGCCGCACTGAGACGCCATGGCTGCGGCGCGGCACTCGGCGCCGGCGCCGGCACCGACTCCGGCACGGCGCGCGCCAGGGCTGCGGCCTCGCTGGCGCTGGTTGC
>JAYUQE010000079.1:0-5379 GCA_043756905.1 Burkholderiales bacterium
GTCGACCTGCCAGCCCATGTGCGCCACGCCGTGGCGGTGGACACCGAGCGCTCGCGGCTGTACCTGTTTGCCAACGGGCCGCAGGGCCTGCAACTGGAAAAAGACTTTTTCGTCTCGCTGGGCAAGCAGGGCATCGCCAAGAGTGCGCAAGGCGACGCACGCACACCGCTGGGCGTGTACTGGGTGACCAATGCGTTGCCGTCGAACATGCTGGCCGAACGTTTCGGCAGTGCGGCGCTGGGCATCAACTACCCGAATGCGATCGACCGCCAGAAGGGCCGCACCGGCACCGGGCTGTTCGTGCACGGCGTGCCGCCCACCGTGTACAGCCACGGCCTGTGGGCCACCGATGGCTGCGTCGCCCTGGCCAACGACGATGCCGACCTGCTGCTCAAGCGCCTGGCGGTGGACGAATCTCCGGTGGTCATCGCACGCAAGCTCGAATGGGTGCCGCGCCATGCCGCGCGCCAGGCGGCGGCCGAGTTCCGCCCGGCCTACCTGGCCTGGGACGACGCCCGCCGCGCCGGTGACGTGCAAGACCTGCAGCGCTGGTACGACCCGGCCCTGCCGGTGCCGCGCCACACCACGGGCGGCGCGGCGCTGCGCAGCAACGTCAGCTTCCTGGCCTGGTATGGGGAAACCACGCCGATGATGGTGGTGAGCGCGCGCGAAGAAGGCCGCAGCAAGGCCGAGGCGGCCACCACCTACCGCCAATACTGGGCGCTGCAAGACGGCCGCTGGCGCATCGTGTACGACGGGCCGGTGATCAACACGCTGGCGTCGCGTTAGCCGGCCGATCGACGCAACAGCAGCGGGGCCACCGCTCGCCCAGTTATCTCTAACGTTTTCTAACGTTTGGCCGGCGGCAAGTCGGTGCAACTGCCGTGCGCCACTTCAGCCGCCATGCCGATGCTTTCACCCAGCGTGGGGTGCGGGTGGATGGTCTTGCCGATGTCCACCGCGTCAGCGCCCATTTCAATGGCCAACGCCACCTCGCCAATCATGTCGCCGGCATGCGTGCCTACGATGCCGCCGCCCAGGATGCGGCCGTGGCCATGCGCTTCGGGGGAATCATCGAACAACAGCTTGGTGAAGCCTTCGTCGCGGCCGTTGGCAATGGCCCGGCCTGACGCCGTCCAGGGGAACAGGCCCTTTTTGACCTTGATGCCCTGCGCCTTGGCTTCGTCTTCAGTCAGCCCGACCCAGGCCACCTCGGGGTCGGTGTAGGCCACGCTGGGAATCACCCGTGCATCGAACATCGCCTTGGTGTCGCCGGCGGCCACTTCTGCCGCCACATGCGCTTCGTGCACCGCCTTGTGCGCCAGCATGGGCTGGCCAACGATGTCGCCGATGGCGAAGATGTGCGCAACGTTGGTGCGCATCTGCGCATCCACCGCAATGAAGCCACGTTCGCTGACCAGCACGCCGGCCTTTTCGGCGCCGATCATCTTGCCGTTGGGGCTGCGGCCCACGGCCTGCAAGACCAAGTCGTACACCGCTTCGCTTTGTTTGCCGTCGGTGCCTTCGAACTTGACCTTGATGCCCGCGGCCGTGGCTTCGGCACCCACGGTCTTGGTCTTGAGCATGATGTTGTCGAAGCGCGGCGCATTCAGCTTCTGCCACACCTTCACCAGGTCGCGGTCGGCGCCCGGCATCAGGCCGTCGAGCATTTCCACCACGTCGAGCCGCGCGCCGAGGGTGGAGTACACAGTGCCCATTTCCAGGCCGATGATGCCGCCGCCCACGATGAGCATGCGCCGGGGCAACTCGCGCAATTCCAGCGCGCCGGTGGAATCAACGATGCGCGGGTCGTCGGGCAGGAACGGCAGGCGCACCGCTTGCGAGCCGGCGGCGATGATGCATTGCTTGAAGCCGATGACCTGGCTCTTGCCCGTGCGGGCCTGGGCCGTGCCTTCAGTCATTTCAACCGTTAGGTGGTTCGGGCCGGCAAAGCTGCCATGGCCGCGCACCACCGTTACCTTGCGCATCTTGGCCATGGCGGCCAGGCCGCCGGTGAGCTTGCCCACGACCTTGTTCTTGTGGCCGAGCAGCTTGGCGGCGTCGACCTTCGGCGCGGCAAATTCAACGCCCAGGCTGGCGAAGTGCTTCACCTCGTCCATCACCGCGGCCACGTGCAGCAGCGCCTTGCTCGGAATGCAACCCACGTTCAGGCACACGCCGCCCAGCGTGGCATAGCGCTCCACCAGCACCACCTTCAGGCCCAGATCGGCGGCGCGGAAGGCCGCCGAATAGCCGCCCGGCCCGGCGCCCAGCACGAGCAGGTCACATTCGAGATCGACCTTGCCGCCGAAGCTGGCCGCCGCCGGCGCGGCAACAGGCGGTGCGGCAACCGGCGGCGCGGCCGGGGTGCTCGCCGAGGCAACCGGCGGCGTGGCCGGTGCCGCCGCGGGCGCGGGTGCAGCCGCTGCGGCTTCCAGCATCAACACCAGCGAGCCCTGGTTCACCACGTCGCCCATCTTCAGCGACAGTTCCTTCACCACGCCCGCTTCAGGCGAGGGAATTTCCATTGACGCCTTGTCGGACTCCACGGTGATGAGCGACTGCTCCTTGGCCACCGTGTCGCCGGGCTTGACCAGCAGTTCGATCACGGCCACGTCCTTGAAGTCGCCGATGTCCGGCACACGCACTTCCATCAGAGCCATTTGTCTATCCCTTCAGCTTCAGGGTATGGGCCTTCACCGGCCCGGCGGAGTTCTTGTCGAATTCATTGCCCGCGCGAACGCCGAGCTCAGCCACTTCGCGCGCGTTGCGGCCACGTTCATAGCCGGAAAACATGGCCCCCAGCGCAAAGCTGCGCCCGGAGCCAATGGCCCAGAAACGGTCGAACTCGAAGACCTCGCGGTACGAGTACACGCCGAACAGGCCGCTGGCATTGGCGATGAGCACCGTGAACTGGCTGCTCTCGTACGGGTCATCGTCGTCTTCCTTCGGGTTCAGGTAGTACTGTTCCTTGAGCTTGGGGTGCAGCTTGAGGAAGGTTTCGAAAACATCTTCGCGCGTGTGCAGTTTCAGGTCTTCCGGAGCCAGCGCGCCCAGCGCCTTGCGCAGCACCGCAAAGTGCGCCGTGCTGCCCGCCATGCCGACCCACGAGTCCCCGAACTGGAACACCTTGTCGTTGGCCTCGTAGCCATGCGACATGCGCGTGTCGCCAAAGGTGACCAGCGAGTCGGCCGCGATCGCAACCTGCGTGCCCTTGCGCACGACACAGATGGTGGTCATCAATGCCTTACAGCAGGATGCGGCGGAAGTCGGTCAGCAGGCCACCAAAGTAGGCATTGAAGCGCGCCGCGGCGGCGCCATCCACCGCACGGTGATCCCAGCTCAGGCTCAGCGGCAACATCAGGCGCGGCTGGAACGCCTTGCCGTCCCAGACCGGTTCAGTGCTGCTCTTGCACACGCCCATGATGGCCACTTCTGGCGCGTTGATGATGGGCGTGAAGTAACGCCCGCCAATGCCACCGAGGCTGCTGATGCTGAAGCAGCCGCCGTTCATGTCGGCCGGGCCGAGCTTGCCATCGCGCGCCTTCTTGGCCAACTCGCCCATCTCGGTGCTGATCTCGTACACGCCCTTCTTGTCGGCGTCTTTGATCACCGGCACCACCAGGCCATTGGGCGTGTCGGCAGCGAAGCCGATGTTGAAGTAGCTCTTCAGCACCACTTCGTCGCCATCGAGCGAGGCGTTGAAATCAGGGAACTTCTTCAGCGCCGCCACCGCGGCCTTGATCATGAAGGCCAGCATGGTGACCTTGATGCCGGCCTTTTCGTTTTCCTTGTTGAGCTGCACGCGAAAGGCTTCAAGCTCGGTGATGTCGCAATCGTCGTGATTGGTGACATGCGGTATCACGACCCAGTTGCGGTGCAGGTTGGCGCCGCTGATCTTCTTGATGCGCGACAGCGGCTTGCGTTCGATGGCGCCGAACTTGGCGAAGTCAACCTGCGGCCAGGCCAGCAGGCCGGGAAAGGCCCCTGCTCCCGCGGCAGCCGGCGCCGACCTGGCCTTCTGCGCAGCGGTTTGCGCGCTTCCAGACATCACGCCCTTGACGAAGCCCTGCACGTCAACCGCCGTGATGCGGCCCTTGGGCCCGCTGCCCGCCAATTCGTTCAGCGGCACGCCCAGCTCACGCGCAAAGCGGCGCACCGATGGTGATGCATGCGGTAAGCCCGCAGCGGGCGCGGCGGGTTGATGCGCGGGCACGGCGGCGGCAGGTGGTGGTGGTGGAACCGCTGCTGGCGCAGGCGCAGCGGGCTCTGCCGCGGCAGAGGCTGGCGCCGCCGCGGCCGCAACTGGCGCCGGTGCGGGCGCCGCCGCGGCCGGTGCTGCCGCCGTTGCAGCGCCAGTTTCCAGCAGCACCAACAGCGTGCCCCGGTTGACCTTGTCGCCCAACTTGATCTTCACGTCTTTCACCGTGCCGGCGTGCGACGACGGGATTTCCATCGACGCCTTGTCGCTCTCCACCGTGATGAGCGACTGCTCGGCCTTGATCACATCGCCGGGCTTGACCAGCAGCTCGATGACCTCAACGTCCTTGAAGTCGCCGATGTCGGGCACATTCACTTCAACCATGGCCATGGTGTTTGTCTCCGTTTTTTGGGCTTAGGCGAGCAGCGGGTTGACGCGGTCGACGTTGATGCCGTACTTCTTGATCGCCTCGGCCACCTTGGCCGCAGGCACCGTGCCTTCGTCGGCCAGCGCCTTGAGCGCGGCCACCACGATGTAGTGGCGGTTGATCTCGAAGTGTTCGCGCAGCTTGTGGCGGAAGTCGCTGCGGCCAAAACCGTCGGTGCCCAGCACCTTGTAGGTGCGGCCCTTGGGGATGAAGGCGCGAATTTGCTCGGCGTAGTTCTTCATGTAGTCGGTGCTGGCGATCACCGGGCCGGCGTGCGGTGCAAGTTGCTGCGTCACGAACGGCACGCGCGGCGCATCGGTGGGGTGCAGCAGGTTGAAGCGCTCGCAGTCCTGGCCGTCGCGCGTGAGTTCGTTGAAGCTCGGGCAGCTCCAGACATTGGCCGCCACGCCCCACTCCTTTTCGAGCAGCCCTTTGGCAAATTGCGATTCGCGCAGGATGGAGCCCGAGCCCAGCAGGTTGACGCGCGGCGTTTTCTTCGCACCTTCTTCCAGCAAGTACATGCCCTTGATGATTTGCTCTTCGGTGCCGGGCTTCAGGCCCGGCATGGGGTAGTTCTCATTGAGCAGGGTGATGTAGTAGAAAACGTTGTCCTGCTTCTCCACCATGCGCTTCAGGCCATGGTGCAGGATGATGCCCACCTCGTGCGCGAAGCTCGGGTCGTAGCTCACGCAGTTGGGAATGGTGCTGGCCAGGATGTGGCTGTGGCCGTCTTCATGCTGCAGGCCTTCGC
>JAYUQE010000080.1:0-15634 GCA_043756905.1 Burkholderiales bacterium
TGCACGTAGCGGGCCCGGCTTATGGGAGCTTGCATCGCCACCCCACAAACCGGACAGACTACTTGCTAGAAACCGGACAAGTCATTTGCTGCCGACACAAAAAGCTTGAGCGGCGCGGTGCGTGACACGGCCCTACATCCGCCCTTCTTTCGCACCTTCACCCGCACCTTCACCCCCGTTTGGCCGCCATGCGCAGGCGTGAGTGGCGCGCCCGCGACTTCCACAGCGCCAGCCGTTCCTGGCGCTGGCGCAGGCTCAAGGTGTCGCGCCCGGCCTCGCGCCGCAGCTTGTGGTAGCTGCGCAGCCGCTCGGCGCTCACGCCTTCGCGCACGGCACAGCCGGGCTCGTCACCATGGCGGCAATCGCGGTAGCGGCAGTGCTGGCTCAACGCGCCAATGTCGTCGAACACTTCGTCCAACGCGGCTTCATCGGCATCTAACCGCAAGGTGCGCAGGCCGGGAGTGTCGATGATGCAGGCCCCCTGTGGCGTGACGTGCAACGAACGCGCCGTGGTGGTGTGGCGCCCGCGCCCGTCGCCGCGCCGGGCGGCGCCGGTGAGTTGTACGGCAGCGCCCAGCAAGGTGTTGGTCAGCGTGCTCTTGCCCGCGCCGCTGGAGCCCAGCAGCACCAGCGTCTGCCCCGCGGCCAACCAGGGTTCGAGCGCCGTGCGCGCGCTGTCATGCAGCGCATTCACAGCCACGCAAGGCACGCCGGCAGGCAAGGTGGTGGCCAGTTCACGCTGGCGTGCGGCCAGGTCGGCGCACAGGTCGGCCTTGGTCAGCACCACCACGGGTGCCACGCCGCTGATGTGAGCCAGCGCCAAATAGCGCTGCAGGCGGCGCGGGTTGAAGTCGAGGTCGGCGCCCATGGTGAGCAGCGCGGTGTCAACGTTGTTGACGATGGCCGCGCGGGTAACTTTTTCGCGCCCGTCGTGCAGCCGGCGCGCCAGTTGCGTCAGCGGCGGCAAGCGCTCGTGCACCCAGGTTTCACCCAGGGTGTTGCGCCAGGCCAGCACCCAATCGCCCACGGCCAGGCTGTCGCCCTGGTCAAGCAACTGGGTCAGCAAGGCGGGCAAGGCCCGCGCCGGGTGTTCCGCGTGGCCGTCGTGCACGGCAAGCTGGTCACGTTCAACGCGAGAGATGCGAACAAGCTGCTCGGCGCCATCAAAGCGCGCGGCGAGCAGGGCGGTTTGGATCAGCGAAGGCTTCAAGCCGATGCGTTGCAGCGGTTCGAAGCAAGTGGTGTCGATCATGTGATGTGGGCAGGTTGAAGCGCCACTGCATGAACGCAGTGGCCACAGCCAGGCATGCCGATGCCGGGCAACAGGATTCAACGGGCCGGGAGGGCGGCGCCAGTGGGCGCCAGGGGCGGCAAGGCCGCCCAGGGGTCAATGCGGCAGGCGCGCGCAACCCGACCGTGGGTGAAGGGCGACTTGATGCATGGCAGCCTCCTGATCGTGTGGTTGCAGGGTGGCCCGAACGGGCAAGGCGCGCAATGTCCGCGCTTTGTGCCGCGCCGTCAAGCGGGGGCCACCCGTGGTTGCGGGCCTGGCAAGCTCCCATTGCCAGGCTGGGCCGGCGCCCCTATAACCGCCGCCTACTGGCCTGCTGCCGCATAGAACAACCAACCACCCATGCCCACATGACCGCCCCCACCACGGCCTTGCTCAGCGTGCAAGGCGTGACCGTTCGTTTTGGTGGCATCGTGGCGCTCGACAGCGTGAGCTTCGATGTGGCGCGCGGCCAAATCTGCGGCCTGATCGGCCCCAACGGCGCCGGCAAGACCACGCTGTTCAATTGCATGAGCCGCCTGTACCAGTACCAGGCCGGCGACATCCACTTCGAAGGCCGCTCCATCACCGCCACGCCCACCCACCAGATCGCCGGTCTGGGCATGGGCCGCACCTTCCAGAACCTGGCCATGTTCCGCAGCATGCCGGTGGCCGATAACGTGATGGTCGGCGCGCATTGCCGCTCCAGCGCCGGTTTTGCGGCCAGTGCTTTGCGCCTGCCCAGCGTGCGCGCCGAAGAGCAACGCCTGCGCGAAGGCGCTGAAAAAATCATGGACTACCTGGGCCTCACCCCGCACCGCCACCGCCCGGTGGGCGACCTACCCTTCGGCACGCAAAAGCGCGTTGAGTTCGCCCGCGCGCTGGCGGCCGAACCCAAGCTGTTGATGCTGGATGAACCCGCGGCCGGCCTGAACCATGAAGAGTTGGGTGAGCTCAGCCGCCTGATCCGCGACGTGCGCGACCGCCTGAACATCACCGTGCTGCTGGTCGAACATCACATGAGTTTGGTGATGGGCGTGTCAGACCACATCGTGGCCTTGAACTTCGGCCGCAAGATCGCCGAAGGCACGCCCGCGCAGATCCAGAACCACCCCGATGTGATTGCCGCCTACCTGGGGGCGCCGGCCAATGTCTGAGCTGCTGAAAGTGAGCAAGCTGTGCGCCTTCTACGGCGCCACGCAGGTGTTGTTCGACGTTGACTTCAGCTTGCAGGCCGGGCAGATCACCACCATCCTGGGCGCCAACGGTGCCGGCAAAACCACCACGCTGCGCGCGCTGTGCCAGGTGGTGCGCACCAGCGGCAGCATCACGCTCGATGGCAAGTCGATCACAGGTCTGGCCACCGAAAGCGTGGTGCGCCTGGGCGTGGCCCAGGTGCCCGATGGCCGCGGCACCTTCACCGCCTTGAGCGTGGAAGAAAACCTTCGCCTGGGGGCGTACACGCGGCGCAACAAGGCCGAGTTGGCGCAAGACATGGACAAGGCCTTCGCGCGTTTTCCCATCCTGGGCCAGCGCCGCCACCAGCAGGCCGGCACCTTGTCAGGCGGCGAGCAGCAGATGCTGGCCATCAGCCGGGCGCTGATGCTGCGGCCCAAATTGCTGCTGCTTGATGAGCCTTCGTTCGGCCTGGCCCCGCTGATCGTGGCTGAGATTTTTCAGATCATGCGCAAGATCAACGCTGAAGATGGTGTGACGATGTTGCTGGTGGAACAGAACGCCAACCTGGCACTCGACCTGGCCCATCACGCCTACTTGCTGGAAACCGGCCGCGTGGCGCTGCACGGGCCGGCGGATGTGATCAAGCGCGACGAGTCGGTGCGCCGCACCTACCTCGGGTATTGAGAGCCTGCGACGATATGGAAGCCTTCCTGCACCAACTGTTCTCCGGCCTGGCCAACGGCTGCATCTATGGCTCGGTGGCCCTGGCGCTGGTGATGATCTACCAGGCCACGCACCACATCAATTTCGCCCAGGGCGAGATGGCCACCTTCTCCACCTTCGTGGCCTGGGCGCTCATGCAGGCCGGCTGGCCATATTGGGCAGCGTTCTTCTTCACCGTGGCGGTGTCATTTGCCGGCGGCTTGTTGATCCAGCGCGTGGTGCTGCGGCCCATTGAGAAGGCACCGGTGTTGACCAACGTCATCGTCTTCATCGGCCTGCTGTTGATCTTCAATGCCTTGTCGGGCTGGCTGTTCGACCACACCGTCAAGGCCTTTGCCAGCCCGTTCCCCAAAGACGCGGCCTACGCCGGCAAGTACTTTTCCGCGCACCAGGTCGGCTCGGCCGGCGTGCTGTTGGTGGTGCTGGCGGCTTTGTTCAGTTTCTTCCGCTACACCTCGGTGGGCCTGGCGATGCGCGCGGCGGCGCAGAACCCCGAATCGGCACGCCTGGTGGGCATTCGGGTGAGCTGGATGCTGGGCCTGGGCTGGGGCCTGGCCGCGGCCATCGGGGCAGTGGCGGGCATGATGGTCGCACCCATCGTCTTTCTCGACCCCAACCTCATGCTGGGCATCTTGCTCTACGGCTTTGCCGGCGCGCTGCTCGGCGGCATCGACAACCCCTGGGGCGCGGTCATCGGCGGCCTGGTGGTGGGGGTGCTGGAAAACGTGCTCGGCGCTTATGTCATCGGCACCGAGCTCAAGCTCACCGTGGCTCTGGTGCTGATCGTGGGCACGCTCACCCTGTGGCCTGACGGCTTGTTCGGCAAGAAAGTGGTGACCCGGGTATGACCACACTTGACCGCCGTTGGCAGTGGTTCTGGGGCGTCGCACTCGCCGTGGCGCTGCTGCTGTTGCCGTTCCTGTTCAAGAACTACCGCGTGTTCCAGTTCAACCTGGTGCTGGTGTATGCGGTGGCCATCCTGGGGCTGAACATCCTCACCGGGTTCAATGGCCAGATCTCACTCGGCCATGGTGCCTTCTATGCCTTCGGCGCCTACACCGCCGCGGTGCTGATGGACAAACTCGGCGTGCCCTACTGGGCCACGCCGCCGGCGGCGTTCGTGCTGTGCTTCGTCTTCGGCTTCCTGGTGGGCTTTCCGGCGCTGCGCCTGGCTGGCCACTATCTGGCGCTGGCCACCTTCGCTCTGGCCGTGGCCGTGCCGCAGTTGTTGAAGTACAAGCAGATTGAAGGCATCACGGGCGGCGTGCAAGGCATCGTGTTGAGCAAGCCAGAGGCGCCCTTCTCGTTCAGCCTGTTCGGCCAGCCGCTGAGCCCGGACCGCTGGCTGTATTTCTTCACGCTGGCGGTGGCCGCGCTGGTGTTCCTGCTGGCTTGGAACCTATTGCGCGGCCGCGTGGGCCGGGCCCTGATCGCCGTGCGCGACCACCCCATCGCCGCCACCGCCATGGGTATCAACTTGCCCATGTTCAAGTCGCTCACTTTTGGCGTCTCAGCCGGTTGCACAGGGCTGGCCGGTGCGCTCGGTGCCGTCGTCGTGGCCTACGTGTCGCCCGACAGCTTCACCGTGCAGCTCTCGATCTTTCTGCTGGTAGGCCTGGTGGTCGGCGGCCTGGCGTCGATTCCCGGCGCCATCTTTGGCGGCATGTTCATCCAGTACGTGCCCAACATTGCGGACGAGATTTCGAAATCGGCGCCCGCCGCGATCTATGGCCTGTTGCTGATCGGCCTGATGTACCTCATGCCCACCGGCGTGATGGGCGGCCTGCAAGGCCTTTGGGCGCGACTGAGAGCCAAAACAAAGGGTTGACCCGGATGCCCGCTGCGGCGGGTAAGCGTTTGATGTGTTCCTTTCTCGCAGGAGTCCTTGAATCATGAATCTGAAAACCCTCGCGCTCACCGCCGCCAGCCTGGCAGCGCTGACCCTTTCCGGCACCGCGCTGGCACAGAAAAAGTACGACGTCGGTGCCACCGACAAGGAAATCAAGCTCGGCCACATCAACCCGTACTCGGGCCCGGCGTCGTCGTATGGCGCCATCGGCAAGTCGATCGGCGCCTACTTCGACAAGATCAACGCCGAGGGCGGCATCAACGGGCGCAAGATCAACTTCATCACGCTTGACGACGGCTACAACCCGGCCAAGACAGTGGAGCAAACGCGCAAGCTGGTCGAGCAAGAAGAAGTGCTGCTGCTGTTCCAGACGCTGGGCACGCCGCCGAATTCGGCCATCCACAAGTACATGAACGACAAGAAGGTGCCCATGTTGTTCGTGGCCACCGGCGCCACCAAATGGGGTGACCCGAAGAACTTCCCCTGGACCATGGGCTACCAGCCCAACTACCAGAGCGAGTCCAAGGTCTTCGCGACGCACATCCTGGAGACCAAGCCCAACGCCAAGATCGCCATCCTGATGCAGAACGACGACTACGGCAAAGACTATCTGAAGGGCTTTGAAGATGGCCTGGGCGACAAGGCCAAGACCATGATCGTCTCCAAGCTAACGTATGAAGTCACCGACCCCACGGTCGACAGCCAGATGGTCTCGCTCAAGGCTTCGGGCGCCGACACCTTCTTCAACATCACCACGCCAAAGTTCGCCGCGCAAGCCATCAAGAAGGCAGCCGAGTTGGGTTGGAAGCCGGTGCACTACTTGAACAGCGTGTCGAGCTCAGTGGCCTCGGTGCTGGTGCCGGCCGGCATTGAAGCTTCCATCGGCATCGTCACTGCGGGCTACATCAAAGACCCCACCGACCCCCAGTTCCAGAAGGGCAAGGAGTGGGACGACTGGGCGGCCTACATGAAGAAGTACCACCCCACAGGCTCGATGACCGATAACTTCAACGTCTATGGCTACACCGTGGCGCAACTGATGGTGCAGGTGCTCAAGCAGGCCGGCGACGACCTGACCCGCGCCAACATCATGAAGCAGGCCGCCAACCTCGACCTCACGTTGCCCATGCTATTGCCGGGCGTGAACGTGAAGACCGGGCCCGATGATTTCTACCCCATCGAGCGCGAGCAGATGATGAAGTTCGACGGCAAGACCTGGCAGCTCTTCGGCAAGGTTTACGGCCGATAAGTCGCAACGCTTCACTTGACCTTACTGATGCAGGGCGTCGTCTTCACAGACGACGCCCTGATCGTTTTTGACAAGCCCGCCGGGCTGCCTTCGGTGCCGGGCAAGCCGCTTGAATTGCGCGACTGCGCCGCCGCGCGCATCCAGGCTATCTGGCCCGATGCCCTGGTGGTGCACAGGCTGGACATGGCCACCTCGGGCCTGCTGCTCTTTGCCCGCGGGCTGGCCATGCAGCGCGCCTTGAGCCGGGCGTTTGCCCAGCGCGAAGTGGCCAAGACCTATGTGGCCGTGGTTCATGGCAACGTGCAAACCGAGCAGGGCGAAATCACCCTGCCCCTGGCCGCCGACTGGCCCAACCGGCCGCGCCAGAAGGTTGACCACGAATCCGGCAAGCCCGCGTTCACGCGCTACACGGTGCTGGCACGCGATGCCAGCGCAGCGCGCACCCGCCTGGCGTTGCAGCCCAGCAGCGGACGCACGCATCAACTGCGCGTGCACCTCATGGCCATCGGCCACCCGATCGTGGGCGACGCGCTGTACGGCCCGCAGCCGGCGGCGGCGAGCCGCTTGCTGCTGCACGCCAGCGCGTTGGACTTGCGCCACCCGGCCACCGGGCAGGGCCTGCGCTTGACCAGCACCACGCCGTTTTAAGGCGAAGCTGAATACGCCCCGCGGCTGGTCGCGCCACGGTTTGGGATGAGCTGCAAGGCACAAGCACAGCAATACCCGCAGGCATTGCGAGCACCCCCACAAGTAAGGGTGTTGTCGCGATGGCCCGGTGCATACGATGCGGTCGAGTTCGCACGGCACCTGGCCGTTCAGGCTGGTGGCTCGATGGCTCACCCGATCACAAGGCAGCAACACCCCACAGGAGAAATCATGCTCAAGCATCAAATTGCCCTTGCCCTCAGCGCACTGTGCGCCGCCGCCCCGGCCTGGGCCGTCACCAGCACGTTCGACACCGATGCGCAAGGCTGGGTCGCCCTGGGCGATTCGGAAGGCCCGCTCACCTGGCGTGCCGCCGGCGGCAACCCGGGCGGCAACGTGTTCATCGACGATTTGACGACCGGCGGCGTGACATATTTCGTGGCCCCGGCCGGCTACCGCGGCAACATGAGCGCTGCCCTGGGCAGCAACCTCACGTTCGACTTGATGCAGGAATTCACCGGCGCACCCGCGCAGTTCGACGCCTCCGACGTGGTGCTCATCGGCGCCGGCCTGACGCTGGTGTTCAACACGCCCAACAACCCCGCCAACGGCTCGTGGACCAGCTACGCCGTGCCGCTCGCGGCGGCCGGTTGGCACCTGAACACGCTGGCCGGCGCCGCGCCAACGGCCGACCAGTTTGCTTCGGCGCTGGGCAGCGTGACCGCGTTGCGCATTCGCGCCGAATACCGCACCGGCGCCGACATCGGCTACCTCGACAACGTCAACCTGCTCACCACCACGGCACCGATTCCCGAGCCTGGCACCTACGCACTCATGGCCCTGGGCCTGGGCGCGCTGGTGCTGGCCACGCGCCGCCGCCGGGCCTGAGCCTGTGCTGGGTGGGCCGTTGGCGTGTTGGGCCCGCCCGGTTCACGCGGCCGCACCCACTGTCACAGGCCGCGCCTCCCGAATCGGCAAGTGGATCAGCGCCGCGCCGAAGGCCAGCAGGATGTCGATGATCCACATCCAGTCATATGAAGCGTTAGCTTCAAAGACCGTGCCGCCCAGCCAGGCGCCGAAGAAGCCGCCCACCTGGTGCGACACCATCACCACGCCGAACAGCGTGGCCATGTGCGCCGGGCCGAAGAACTTGAGCACCAGCGCGGCCGTGGGCGGCACGGTGGAAAGATACGTCAGGCCCATCACCGCGGCAAAGGCCAGCATCACGGTGGGCGTTTTGGGTGCGAGCATGAAGGCCAGCACGGCCAGGCCACGCACCAGGTAAGTCAGCGCCAGAAGCTTCTTCAACGGCCAGCGCCCACCCTGAAAGCCCATGGCCCAGCCGATGCCCAGGCTGCCGGCAATGTTGAACAGACCCAGCACCCCCAACGCCCAGGCGCCGACCTCGGGCGACAGGCCGCACGACGCCACCACACCGGGCAGGTGAACGGCCAGGAAGGCGACGTGGAAACCGCAGACGAAAAAGCCGGTGGACAGCAGCCGGAAGCTCGGGTCGGCCCAGGCACGGCGCAGCGCCTCGCGTGTGGTCTCGGGCTTCATGCCCGGCGCAGCGCTCACCGCGCCGCCGCGGCCACGCAGCATGAAGGCCGCCGGCAGTGCCAGCAGCGTGATGACGGCCAGGCTTTGCACCGCCGCGGCCCAGCCCGCCACGCTGCTCATGGCCTGCGCCATGGGCGCGAAGATGAACTGGCCGAACGAGCCTCCGGCGTTGACGATGCCCGTGGCCAGGCCGCGCCTGGCCGGCGCCACCAGCCGCGTGGTGGCCGCCATCAACACCGCCGGCCCGGCCATGCCCGCGCCGCCGGCGGCGAGCACGCCGATGGCGAAGGTCAGCCCCGCCGTGCTGCTCATGTACGGGATCAGTGCCGTGCCCACCGCGACCAGCAGCGCACCCAGGGCCAGCACCCGGCCCGGGCCGATGCGGTCGGCCACCATGCCGGCAAACGGCTGCGTCAAGCCCCACCAGAGTTGGCCGAAGGCGAAGGCCAGGCTGACGCTGGCCAGCCCCAGGCCGGTGCTGGAATTGATCGGCCCGAGAAACAGGCCCATCGACTGGCGCGCGCCCACCGTGAGCGCAAAGATGCCCCCGGCGCACAGCAGCACCAGCCAAAAGGCAGGCAGGGCACGGGCCGGTGCGGGCATGGGCGGGGTGTCAGACATTCATCTTCTCCTGCAGGAGCATCGTCAGCCGCAAGTTGCAGCAAGCAGTCGTCGATCAAGGCATGGTGCTGCGCTACACGGGCAGGCTCCCAGGCACACTCTAAGCCCTGCACTCGGAATGCCTGTCCATGCCTGAGCCGACAACCCATGCCACCCCTGCCCCGCCCTGAAGACAGCGCCGCCACCCTGGCACGTTGGCGCGCCGAGGAAGCCGCGGTGCGCGCGCGCCTGCGAGGGCCGGGCATTGCGCGGCCCGAACAGATCGCCGGACTGACCGGGCTGGAATGGTTTGCCGCCGTCAACGCCGGGCAGTTGCCGGCGGTGCCCATTTGCGTCTCGCTCGGCTTCTGGCCGATGGAGTTCGAACACGGCCGCTTTGTCTTTCAAGGCCACACCGATGCTGCGTTCCTGAACCCCCTGGGCACCCTGCATGGCGGCTGGATCGCCACGCTGCTGGATTCCGCCGTGGCCTGCGCTGTGCAGACCACCCTGCCCATGGGCGCCGGCCAAACCACGCTGGAGTTGAAGGTGAGCTTCGTGCGCGCTTTGACGCTGCAAGTGCCCCTGGTGCGCGCCGAGGGCCGGGTGATCAATTCCGGGCGCCAGATCGGCTTCGCCGAAGGGCGGCTGTTCGGCCCCGATGGCAAGCTGTACGCGCATGCCACCACCACCTGCATGGTGCTCAAGCGCGGCTGAGCTGAACCTGAGCGGCTGCTTACACTGCGGCGCCGCCACTCATTCCCTGCCTGCCCATGCCGCATCTCACCGTCATCACCGGCGCCTCGCGCGGCCTGGGCCATGCAATGGCCGCGCAACTGCTTGCAAGCGGGCATCGGTTGTTGACGCTTCAGCGCCACCCCGATGCGGGCCTGGCCGACAGCGCGCGCAGCGCAGCCATGCTGGAGCAATGGGCCGTCGACCTGGCCGACGCCCCCGCCGCCGCGCAGCGCCTGCAAGACTGGCTGGCTGCGCTGAACCCGGCTGATCTGCAAAGCGCCACGCTGATCAACAACGCCGCGGTCGTCTCTGATCTCGTGCCCTTGGGCCAGGGCGGGCTGGCCAGCCTGGGCACGGCTGTGCGCGTGGGCCTGGAGGCACCCTTGCTCTTGACGGCGGCCTTTCTGCAGGCCACCACCCACTGGCGCATGGCGCGCAAGGTGCTGAACATATCGTCCGGCCTGGGCCGGCGTGCCATGGCAGGCAGCGCGTCTTACTGCGCCGTGAAGGCCGGCATCGATCACTTCAGCCGCGCCGTGGCACTGGAGCAGGCTTTGCTGCCCAATGGCGCACGCATCGTGGCGCTGGCGCCGGGCGTGATCGACACCGACATGCAGGTGCAACTGCGCGGCGCCAGCCCTACCGGCCTGCCGCAGCGCGAGATGTTCATCACCCTGCACGCCAAGGGCCAATTGGCCAGCCCCTTGTCCGCTGCAACGCAATGTTTGAAGTTCCTCAACCGGCCCGACTTCGGCGCCAACCCGATTGGAGATGTGCGCGATGTCTGAACCCCTGGTCACGACCGAGGTCAATGCCGCCGGCTATGCCGTGCTCACGCTCAACCGCCCGGCCCAACTCAATGCCT
The DNA here is from genome assembly GCA_043756905.1 of Burkholderiales bacterium. Lineage (GTDB taxonomy): Bacteria > Pseudomonadota > Gammaproteobacteria > Burkholderiales > Burkholderiaceae_C > Rubrivivax. The sequence continues at coordinate 10,679 of JAYUQE010000080.1, forward strand.
TGTCGCGCGCCTTGATGACCGAACTGGCCGCGGCCATCGACGCCTGCGAGGCCGACCCGGCGGTGCGGGTGTTGATCCTCACCGGCGCCGGCCGCGCGTTTTGCGCCGGGCTCGATTTGAAGGAGATCGGCGCCGGCCAGGGCAGCCTGGGCGCGGGCGGGAAACGCACAGACGACCTCAGCGCAGGCGACCCGGTGGCCGCACTGGCGCGCTTTCGCGGCCCGGTGATCGGCGCCATCAACGGTGTGGCGGTGACGGGCGGCTTCGAGCTGGCACTGGCGTGCGATGTGCTCATCGCCTCCAACAGCGCCCGCTTCGCCGACACCCATGCCCGCATCGGCGTGGCGCCGGGCTGGGGTTTGTCGCAAAAACTCAGCCGCGCCATCGGGCCCTACCGCGCGCGGGAAGTTTCACTCAGCGGCAACTGGGTCAGCGCCGAGCAGGCCGCGGCCTGGGGCTTCGTGAACCGCGTCGTGGCGGCCGACGAATTGCTGCGCGCAGCGCGCCAACTGGCGCTGGACATGCTGGGCAACCTGCCCGAGATGCTGGTGCGCTACAAGGCGATCATCGAAGACGGCTTCAAGCTGGCCTACGGCGAAGCGCTGCACCTCGAACGCGAACGCGCCGGCGAATTCAACTCGCGCGTGGCCACCGATGCCATCGAGCAGCGCCGCGAAGCGGTGCGCGAACGCAACCGCGCAAGCTGATCTGAACGGTTAGATTAGCAACCAGGCCGCCAGGTCGGCCTTCAGTTTCAGCAAATCGGCCTGGCGCGTGTACATCATGTGGCCGGCGTCGTAATAGTGGTGGGTGACGCGCGCGCGCACGTCGGCCGGAATGTCGAGTTGCGCCAGGCTCCAGTCGCTGGCGCTGTAGGGCGTGCCCAGGTCGTAGCGGCCGCTGGCGGCCAGCACCTTCAGGTGCGGCGCGCGGCGCAAGGCGCGGCCCAGGTCGGTGCTGGTGCAGGTGTACGACAGGCCGTGCGTGTCGCCGCGGTTCCAGTTCCAGTCCTTGTTCACTTCCATCGACAGCACCTCGAACTTCTGTTCGCTGCGCAAGCCCAGGCTTTGGCCGTAGTAGGCCAGCGCGGCCATGGTGTAGGGGCCGGCGATGGCGTCGATGCCCGGGTCGAATTCCCACTCTCGGGTGCGGCTGGCGGCCATGGGGCCGGTGATGCGCGCTTCCAGCCGGCCGATGATGCGGCCTTGGTCGCGCATGGCTTCGAAGAAGAAGGTCTCGTCGCTGATGCGCAGGTTCTTTTCTTCCACCAGCCGGCGCGGCAGGCCGGTGAGTTCAGACAAGCGGCGCGCCACGCGGCTGCGCCGGGCTTCGCTCAAGCTTGAGCCGGCATGCAGCGCTGCGAGGTATTCCTCCATCACGAAGCTTTCGGCTGCGGCACGCGCCGCTTCGCTCGAAGCCCCTAACGGCCCTTTCAACAGGCCGTGGTACTGCGCGGCGTTGGCAAGTGCGGGCAGGAACAAGGCGTAGGGCAAGTCGTTGCGCGGCGCGAAGACGATGCTTTGCAAGTCCATCGCGCAGCTCACCAGCACCAGGCCTGACAGCGACACGCCCATGGCGATGAGCTTGTCGGCCATGCCCGCGCCGCGCGTGGTGCCGTAGCTTTCGCCGGCCAGGTACACCGGCGAGCCCCAGCGCTGGTGGCGGGTGAGCCAGACGCGAATGCATTCGCACAGGGCCTCGATGTCGCCGTCCACGCTGAGCAGCTTCTTGCGCGCCTCGGCGCTGGCGCTGAGCGACCAGCCGGTGTGCGGCGGGTCGATGAAGACCAGGTCGAAATGCTCGAACCAACTGGCCGGGTTGTCTTCCACCGCATACGGCGGTTGCGGTGCGCTGCCGTCGTCGTTGATGACCACGCGCTTGGGGCCCAGCGCGCCGAATTGCAGCCAGATCGACGCCGAGCCCGGCCCGCCGTTGAAGGCAAAACACACCGGGCGCTGCGCCGGCACCGCGCTGTCCAGCACATAGGCGGTGCTGAACACCGCGGCCTGCGGCTGGCCGTTGGCCCCCAGCACCGGCAGGAAAGCGGCGTCAACGGTGTAGGCCAGCGTGGTTTGCGCCAGGCGCAAGCGTTCGCGGTGGCGCGCGCCGGCGCGGGCCAGCAGCTTTTCAACCTGCTCGCGGGCGCGGTTGTCGGCCTCGCTGGCCGGCGCCGGGTTGGCCGCGGCGGGCGTGGTAGGGGTGGCGTCAGCCAATGTGGTCTCCTCGTTTTGTTGGATTCATTGCAGCAAAGCAGCGTAACGCGCCAGGTCGACATTGCCGCCGCTGATGATCACGCCCACGCGCTGGCCGGCCAGCGGCAGCACCCGTTGCAGCACCGCCGCGGCGGCCAGGCAGCCGGTGGGCTCCACCACGATCTTCATGCGCTCGGCAAAGAAGCGCATGGCCTGCACCAACTGCGCATCATTCACCGTGACCACGTCTTGCACCAGCGCCTGAATCACCGGAAACGTTAACTGGCCGCTGTGCTGGGTTTGGGCGCCATCGGCAATGGTGCGCGGGGTATCGATGTGGATGATGCGCCCGGCCTTCAGGCTTTGCCGGGTGTCGTCGCCCGCTTCGGGCTCGACGCCGTAGACGCTGATGCCCGGGCTGGCCGCGTGCGCCGCCACGGCGCAGCCGCTGATCAGCCCGCCGCCGCCCACGCACACCACCAGGGCATCGAGCGCGCCCGTTTCTTCGATCAATTCCAGTGCCGCCGTGCCCTGGCCGGCCATCACCGCGGCGTGGTCGTAGGGCGGCACCAGGGTCATGCCACGCTCTTGGGCCAGGCGCACGGCCAGCGCTTCGCGGTCTTCGGTGTAACGATTGAAAAGCATCACCTCGCTGCCCGGCCGGCCCTGTTGGTAGGCGCGCGTGGCGGCCAGCTTGGCCGGTGGCGCGTCTTCGGGCATCAGGATCACGCTGGGCAGGCCCAGCAACTGCGCGGCCAGCGCCACGGCCTGGGCATGGTTGCCGGATGAAAACGCCAGCGCGCCGCCAGCGCGCTGCGCCGGCGTGAACTGGGCCAGCGCGTTGTACGCGCCGCGGAATTTGAAGGCGCCCATGCGCTGGAAGTTTTCACACTTGAAGAACAGTTGCGCGCCGCTCAATGCGTCTGCCGTGTTCGAGCGGAACACCGGGGTGCGGTGCGCCACGCCGTGCAGGCGCCGCGCCGCGGCAGCCACGTCTTCACTGTTGATGGCCAGGGTCATGGGCACAGGATAGCCCAGCGTCTGCGGCGCACCGGACTGAACCGCGAAGCGGGTGCTGTTTGCGCGACCGGCCCGCTGGGGCCTGCTTATCCTGCACCGGATGCACAAGACTTTGGCACGCCCACCCATGCTCAACGCCATGCCGGCCCTGCACTTCCACCCCGAACCCTGCGCCGCGCCCGCTGCCGACTTGCTGGGCGCTGACCACAACGACCGCCTGGCGCTGCTGGACTTTCAGCAGTTGATGGTCGACCAAGGCCTGGCGGTGGACTTGAGGCGCCTGCAGCACGACCCCTGCTATGCCCAGCGCTGCCTGGGCCAGGCGATTGAAGCGCCGCACGCCGGGTTGCGCGGCCTGGCGCGCCGGCTTTCAGCCTCGTTCATCCTCGACGCCTGAGGCCCACGCCCCCCGGCCAGCGCGCCGGGCTGCGCGTCAAGGCCCCTGAAAACCGCCGGCTCGATACGTCAGCACCAGCGTGTCGCGCCAGCCCGGCGCGGCCGCATCCTGCGGCTGGATCGGCGTGGTCTCGTGGATCACCTTGGCGTCGTCGAGCAGCAGGCAGCTCAGCGGCTCGGTCAAGGTGAAGCGCTGGCCCTGCGGGCCGGCGGCGTCGAACACCCGCGTCTCACCGCCCTTCACGCCCTGGCGCGCCAGCAGGATGACGGCGACCAGATCCACGCCGTCGCGGTGCGCGCCTTCGGGCGTCGGGCGGCCGATGCCGTTGGTGGTGTCGATGCGAAAGGCGTGCGCCTCCACGTACCAGGCGTGCTGGCCGCGCAGGGCGTCGGCATGCCGCGCCAGCCCGCGCAGCAAGGCCAACCATTCAGGTGACTCGGCCAGCGCCGGCTCGAGCGGCTCGAACCAGCGCTCGATGCCGCCATGCAGCGCGTTGTATTCAACCGGCTGCCAGTGCGCGCGGTGCGCCACGGCATCCACCTGCGCGCCCGCCACCACAAAGCAGCCATGCCGGCGCCGCCGGTAGCGGCCGCCGTCGCGCAAGTGCGCGTCGGGCGGCAGGCGTGCCCAGGCGGCTTGCCAGGTGGCCAGCACGGCCGGCGTGAACCCGGCCAGTTGCGCCAGCGCCTGCGGCGCCAGCAGCGCAAAGCCGGTGCTGCGCAACGCATCGTCGATGCCGCCGGCGGCGGTGAAGGGCGGGGCAAAGGCCGGGGTCATGGGCGGCAGTTATGGGTCAGGTCGAGCGCCGGATCGTAGAGGCCGGTGCTCACCTGCAACAGCGCCAGGATGGTGTGAAACAGATGGTCGTGCGCGGCCGGCGCAGTGGCGCGCGCGCGCAAGCATTCACGTTCCGCGGGCAGCGCTTGCGCATAGCCGCTGGATAGCCAGATCAACATCGGCACCCGGGTCTGCTCGCGCGGCGCGATGGCATAGGGCAGGCCGTGCAGGTACAGGCCGTTTTCGCCCAGCGACTCGCCATGGTCTGACACATACAAGAGCGCCGTGTCGTGGCTGGGCGTGTGGTCGCGCAACTGCACGATGGCCTGGGCCAGCACATGGTCGGTGTACAGCAGGGCGTTGTCATAGGCATTGGCGATCTCTTCGCGGCTGCAACGCGCCAGGTCGGGGGTGTCGCAGGTGGGTGTGAAGCGCTTGAAAGCGCTCGGGTAGCGGCGGTAGTACGCCGGGCCGTGGTTACCCAGTTGGTGCAGCACGATCAATTGGTCCTTGCCGGGTTGCACCAGGGCGTTGAAATCGTGCAGCAGCGCTTCGTCCAGGCAGCGCTCG
>JAYUQE010000081.1:0-5369 GCA_043756905.1 Burkholderiales bacterium
CGGCTACCTGGAAGTGAAGGGGCCGCAAATTCTCGACCAGGGCCTGTGGGAGAAAACCGGGCACTGGGACAAGTACCGCGAGAACATGTTCACCACCGAATCGGAGAAGCGCGATTACGCACTGAAGCCGATGAATTGCCCTGGCCACATCCTGATCTACAAGCAGGGCATCAAGAGTTACCGCGACCTGCCGCTGCGTTACGGCGAGTTCGGCCAGTGCCACCGCAACGAGCCGTCGGGCGGGCTGCACGGAATCATGCGGGTGCGCGGCTTCACGCAGGACGACGGCCATATCTTCTGCACCGAGAACCAAATCCTCGACGAATGCGTGGCCTACACGGCGTTGTTGCAACAGGTCTATCGCGACTTCGGCTTCACCGACATCATCTACAAGGTCGCCACCCGCCCGGCCAAGCGCGTGGGTTCGGATGCGTTGTGGGACAAGGCCGAATTCGCCGTGATGGAGTCGCTGCGCCGCTCGGGCTGCGAGTTCATCGTCTCGCCGGGCGACGGTGCCTTTTATGGCCCCAAGATCGAGTACACGCTGAAAGATGCGCTCGGCCGCCAGTGGCAGTGCGGCACCATGCAGGTCGACTTCAACACGGCTGAGCGCCTGGGCGGCGAGTACGTGACTGAGACGAGCGGTCGTGCCCACCCGGTGATGCTGCACCGGGCCATCGTGGGCAGCCTGGAGCGCTTCATCGGCATCTTGCTCGAGCAACACGCGGGCGCCTTGCCAGCCTGGCTGGCGCCGGTGCAGGCGGTGGTGGCCTGCATCACCGAAGCGCAGGCCGATTACGCCGCCTCAGTGGTGAAAACGCTTCAGAAACAAGGCTTTAGGGCGCAGGCGGATCTGCGCAACGAGAAAATTACCCGTAAAATCCGCGAGCATTCAATGCAAAAGCTTCCGTACATCCTGGTCGTTGGCGACAAGGAAAAGGCGAACGGAATGGTTGCAGTGCGCGCCCGAGGCAATGTTGACCTGGGTGTCATGTCGCTTGAAGGCTTCACGCAGAAGCTTTTCGGCGACATCGACCAAAAGGCCTGAGCCCCGCGCGCGCTTAATTTTTTTGGTGCGGCCCGTGTGCCTTACGGGCTGCTTGAGAGGTGACCACTATCGCTACTTTCCTTGACCGCCGCACCCCGAACGCCGAGCGCAAGCACCGGCTGAACCGCGAGATCCTGGCGCCGCAAGTCCGCTTGAACGGCGTCGAAAATGAACCACTCGGGGTGGTGAGCTTGATGGAGGCCTTGCGCCTGGCCGGCGAAGCGGATGTTGACCTGGTTGAGATTGCCGCCACGGCCGATCCGCCGGTTTGCCGCCTGATGGACTACGGCAAGTTCAAGTACCAGGAACAGAAGAAGGCCGCCGAAGCCAAGTCCAAGCAAAAGGTCATCGAGGTCAAGGAAGTCAAGTTCCGCCCCGGTACCGATGAAGGCGATTACGTGATCAAGGTGCGCAACCTGCGCCGCTTCATCAGCGAAGACGGCGACAAGGGCAAGGTCACGCTGCGCTACCGCGGCCGCGAGATCACGCACCAAGACATTGGCATGCGCCTGCTGGAACGCATCCGCGACGAATTGGCTGATGTGTCGGTGGTGGAAAACATGCCGCGCCTGGAAGGGCGGCAAATGGTGATGGTGCTGGCACCCAAGAAGAAGAATTGAATTGAGTTTGTGGCGTGCGCGGTTTGGTCGCTGCGCACTGCCAAAGAAGCCGCTGCAAGGCCAACAAGTACCCGGCGCGTTGCCGGGTCGCCTGCAGGGGTCAGTTAAAAGGAGCAGTCATGCCCAAGATGAAGACCAAGAAGAGCGCTGCCAAGCGCTTTCGCGTCCGCCCCGGCGGCACCGTCAAGCGCGGTGCGGCCTACAAGCGGCACATCCTGACCAAGAAGTCCACCACGCGCAAGCGCCACCTGCGTGGGGTCAAGGAAGTGCATGAATCCAACCTGGGCAGCGTCGCACGCATGCTGCCCTCGGCCGGCCTGTAAGCCGCCACACTGACACAGGAGAACTGATATGCCTCGCGTCAAACGTGGTGTCACGGCACATGCCCGCCACAAGAAGATCCTAGCCCTGGCCAAGGGCTACCGCGGCCGCCGCAAGAACGTCTTTCGCATCGCCAAACAGGCGGTGATGAAGGCCGGGCAATATGCCTACCGCGACCGCCGCACCCGCAAACGCGTGTTCCGCCAGCTCTGGATCGCCCGCATCAACGCCGCCGCGCGTGAACTCGGCTTGACCTACAGCCGTTTCATGGCCGGCATGAAGAAGGCTTCGATCGAGATCGACCGCAAGGTGCTGGCCGAACTCGCCGTCAACGACCCTGCGGCCTTTGGCAGCATCGTTGCCAAGGTGAAGGCCCAACTGAGCTGAACCGCGCGCTGCGGGCCGCTGCGGCCCGCACTGTTTGTCAGCGTTTTGCCAGCCCTGCAAGGCCGTCGCGTGGTGACGGCCTTGCCACTTCTGAGTGCCCCCATGAACGAATTTGAGGCTATCGTGAGGCAAGCGCAGGCTGATTTCGCAGCCGCCTCGGCGAGCGCCGACCTCGAAGACGCCAAGGCGCGCTACCTGGGCAAGGCCGGCCAGGTGACCGAACTGCTCAAGGGTCTGGCCAAGCTTGACCCGGCGCAGAAGAAGACCCTCGGTGCCCAGATCAACGCCGCCAAGCAGTTGATCGAACAAGCCTTGCAGGCGCGCCGCGCGGCCTTGGCCGACGCCGAACTGTCCCAGCAACTCGCGGCGCAAGCGCTTGACGTTTCGCTGCCTGGCCGGCGCCGCGGTGCCGGCGGGTTGCACCCGGTGTCGCGCACACTGGAACGCATTGAAGCGATCTTCGGCTCGATGGGATTCGACGTGGCCGATGGCCCCGAGATCGAAACCGACTGGTACAGCTTCACGGCACTCAACAACCCCGAGAACCACCCTGCGCGTTCGATGCAGGACACCTTCTACGTCGATATGAAAGACGCCGAAGGTCGCTGGCTGAACCTGCGCCCGCACACCTCGCCGATGCAGATTCGCTATGCGCGCTCGCATGCGCACCGGTACGCGGGTGCCGAGCACATGCCCGAGATCCGCGTGATCGCCCCTGGACGCACTTACCGTGTAGACAGCGATGCCACGCATTCGCCCATGTTCCACCAGTGCGAAGGTTTGTGGATTGGCGAAGACGTGAGCTTCAAGGATCTGAAGGTCGTGTTCACCGATTTCCTGCACCAGTTCTTCGAGACCGACGAGCTCGACGTGCGTTTTCGCCCGTCGTTCTTTCCGTTCACCGAACCGTCGGCCGAGATCGACATCGCCTTCGCCAGCGGGCCGCTTAAGGGCCGCTGGCTCGAGGTAGCTGGTTCAGGACAAGTGCACCCTAACGTTGTGCGCAACTTTGGCCTCGACCCCGAACGCCACATCGGCTTCGCCTTTGGCATGGGGCCGGACCGCCTGGCCATGCTGCGCTACGGCGTCAACGACTTGCGCCTGTTTTTTGACGGCGACCTGCGCTTCCTGTCGCAGTTTTCTTGAGCCGAGGCCTCGATGCAATTTCCTGAGTCTTGGTTGCGCGAGTTCTGCAACCCGCCCCTTGGCAGCGCGCAGCTTGCCGAGCTGCTCACCATGTCGGGCTTCGAAGTCGAAGATGCCCGCCCGGCAGCGCCGGCGTTTGCCGGCATCGTGGTGGCTGAGATCATTGAATCCGTGCCGCACCCCAATGCCGATCGCCTGCGCGTGTGCCGCGTCAACGCCGGCCGGCACAGCGCCGCGGGGCCGCTGCAAATCGTTTGCGGTGCGCCCAATGCACGGGTGGGCATCAAGGTGCCGCTCGCGTTGGTGGGTGCCAGCCTGCCGCCCGATGAAGACGGGCAGGCGGTGTTGATCAATGCCGGCAAGATTCGCGGCGTTGAAAGCCAGGGCATGCTGTGCTCGGCACGTGAACTCAAGTTGTCTGAGGATCACGCGGGTTTGATGGAGTTGGCGCCTGACGCTCAGGTGGGCAGCGATGTCCGCGAGCTGCTGGCGCTGGACGATACGTTGCTAACCTTGAAACTCACGCCGAATCTCGGCCATGCGCTGAGCGTGTACGGCGTGGCGCGCGAAGTCTCGGCACTGACGGGCGCGGTGTTGAACGTTCCTGCCCTCACACCGGTGGCGGCCACGCATGAACAGCGCCTGCCTGTGGACGTGCAGGCCAGCGACCTGTGCGGCCGCTTCAGCGGAAGGGTGATCCGTAACGTTAACCCGCAAGCGCCGTCACCGCCCTGGCTGGTGCAGCGCCTGGCCCATTGCGGCCAGCGTTCGGTCAGCGCCTTGGTCGACATTTCCAACTATGTGATGTTCGAAACCGGCCAGCCCACGCACATCTTCGACCTGGACAAGATCCACGGCGGCCTGGTTGTGCGCTGGGCACGAAGTGGCGAGCAACTTGAGCTGCTCAACGGCCAGACCGTGCAGTTGGAGCCGACCATCGGCGTGATCGCAGACGATCACGCCGTGGAGTCCCTGGCCGGCATCATGGGTGGCGCGGCCACGGCGGTGAGCGACGACACGCGCAACATCTACGTTGAGGCCGCATTCTGGTGGCCCGACAGCGTGGCCGGGCGCTCACGGCGGCTGAACTTCAGCACCGACGCCGGCCACCGTTTCGAGCGCGGTGTCGACCCCGCGGCCACGGCCGCGCGCATCGAACGCATCACGCAGTTGATCATGCAGGTCTGTGGCGGTGAGCCCGGGCCGCTCGACGACCAGACGCTGAACCTGCCGCGCTGCGAGCCGGTGCGCCTGCGCGTAGCCCGCGCGGCCAAGGTGCTGGGCATGCCGGTCAGCGAGGCGCAATGCGCGCATGTCTTCAGCGCGTTGGGCTTCGAGCACAGCTGCGCCGACGGTGTCTTCATCGTCACACCGCCCACGTGGCGTTTCGACCTGCGCCTTGAAGAAGACTTGATCGAAGAAGTGGCGCGCGTTGTCGGCTACCAGGCGCTGCCCACCACGGCGCCGCGCGCACCGGTCACCGCGCGCTCGCAAACCGAAGGCCAGCGCAGCAAGCACGCGGTGCGCCATGGCCTTGCAGCACAGGGTTATCAGGAAACCATCAACTACAGCTTCGTGGAAGAGCGCTGGGAACGCGAACTGGCGGGCAATGTGGCGCCCATCAGGGTGCTCAACCCGATCGCTGCGCCGCTGGCGGTGATGCGTTCGAGCATGCTGGGCGGCCTGGTTGCGGTCCTGCGCTTCAATCTGGCGCGCAAGGCCAGCCGGGTGCGCGTGTTTGAGATCGGCCGCGTCTTTCGGCGTGATGCCGGCGTGGCGGCCAGCGAAGGCAATGTCGCCGGCGTGGCACAGCCCGGGCGCGTCGCGGCCCTGGCCTGTGGCCCGGT
>JAYUQE010000082.1:0-5364 GCA_043756905.1 Burkholderiales bacterium
ACCAGAACCTGCAATACCGCGCCGGGCAGTACATCGAGTTCATCTTGCGCGACGGCGCGCGGCGCAGCTATTCCATGGCGAATGCGCCGCACACGCTGGGCACGCCGCCGGCCATCGAGCTGCACATCCGTCACCTGGGCGGCGGCAAATTCACCGACACGGTGCTGGCCACCTTGAAGGAGAAAGACATCCTGCGCATCGAAGGCCCCTATGGCAGCTTCTTCCTGCAAGGCGACGCCAGCAAGCCGCTGGTGCTGCTGGCCAGCGGCACCGGCCTGGCCCCCATCAAGGCCATGATCGAAGACCTGCAACACCACGCCAACCAGCGCCCCGCCGTGCTGTACTGGGGCTGCCGCAGCCGGGTTGACCTGTACCTGCATGAATGGGCGCTGCAACAAGCTGCCGCCCTGCCCTGGCTGCGTTATGTGCCGGTGCTGTCGGAACCCAAACCGCAGGATGCATGGGCCGGCCGCACGGGCCTGGTGCACCAGGCGGTGATGCACGACCTGCCCGACCTGCACGGCCACCAGGTCTACGCCTGCGGCGTGCCGGTGATGGTGGACGCCGCGCGGCACGACTTCACGGCGCTGTGCGGCCTGAGCGCCGACGAGTTTTACGCCGACAGCTTCACCAGCGAAGCCGACAAACATGGAGTGCTGGCATGACACGCAACTTCGTTCGCCAATGCCTGCTCACCAGCGCGCTGTTCACCGCGGCCATGGTGTGCCAGGCCCAGGGCACGCCGCCCATTCGCCTGGTGGTGCCCTACCCGCCCGGCGGGCCGCTGGACATCGTGGCCCGCGCGCTGGCTGAAAGCGTGAAGACCAGCCTGGGCCCGGTGGTGGTGGAGAACCGGCCCGGCGCCGGCGGCAACCTGGGCGCTGACCTGGTGGCCAAGGCCGCGCCCGATGGCCGCACGCTGGTGATGGGCGCGGTGGCCACGCACGCCATCAACCCCTGGCTGTACAGCAAGATGCCGTACGACGCGCTGCGCGACTTCACCCCCATCACCCGCGTGGCGCAGGTGCCCAATGTGCTGGTGATGAATGCTGAAGCTGCGCAGCGCCTGGGCATTCGCACGGTGGCCGACCTGGTGCAACACGCGAAGAAGAACCCCGGCCGCCTGAACTATGGTTCGGGCGGCAACGGCAGTGCCGGGCACCTGGCCGGCGAAATGTTCAAGGCCCAGGCCCGCGTGTTCATGGTGCACATCCCGTATGCCGGCGGGCCGCCTGCGCAGTTGGCCTTGGTGTCGGGCCAAGTTGATCTCAACTTCGACAACCTGGCCGCGGCGTCGGCCAACATCAAGAGCGGCAAGCTGCGCGCGATCGCCGTCACCACCGCCGCGCGCAGCAGCGCCATGCCTGATGTGCCCAGCATCACTGAGGCCGGTGGCAGCCTGGCGCAGTTCGATGTCAACACCTGGTTCGGCCTGTTCGCGCCGGCCGGGCTAACGCATGAGATGACTCAACGCCTGAACCAGGCCTTCGTCGCGGCGCTGGCCACGCCCGAACTGAAGGCGCGGCTGGCCACGCTGCTGGCCGAGCCGGCGGCCACCACGCCCGAGCAATTCGCCGCCTTCGTGCGGGCCGAGCTGGCCAAGTACCAAGGCGTGGTGAAGGCCACGGGGGCGCGCGCGGATTAGTAGTCCGTTGCACCAAAACCAATACATGAAATCGCGTCTTTTTCCGCCATGCGTCGTTGCATCCCCTTGCCGCACAAAAAAGTGCGGCTGCGGGTCTGCGCCTAGCCTGGCGAAAAAATCCATCGATTTCATTTCGTAATGCCTTTGGTGAAACGGACTACTAGCCCGTCTGTGGTGGGTGGGTAGCTGTATTTCAACTACATCATCTCCGTCTGCGAACACTGCTGTTCGACCTATGCAAGTGCGAACCACCGCAACAAAACGCGCGGCGGCTGTCCTGAACGCTGAAGTTTCAACGAACAACTATCATAATGAGTCCCAACAGATCATTAAAACAATATAACAACTCTCAGTAGATACATAATTACAATATGGCGACACTTGACCCTGCTACTGATCGCGCACCGGCACCCGCGCCGCCGATCCCCTTACCGGTCTTGCGCGCGCTGACCAAATTGGGCAGCGACTTGTCGTTGGCGCGCCGTCGCCGCCGCTTCACTCAAGCCTCATTGGCGCAGCGCATCGGCGCCTCGCTGGCCACCGTTCGGCGCATGGAGCAGGGCGACCCGCGCATCCCGCTGCACTTTTTGGCGCGGGCGCTGATGGTCTTCAATGAACTGGACCGCCTGAGTCAACTGCTCGACAGCAGCGCTGACGTGATCGGCTTGACGCTGATGGACGAAAAGCTGCCGCAGCGAATTCGCCAACGCAAAGCAACGGCCTCGCCGGGCAGCCTGTGAAGCCACAAGCGCGCAAGCAGCAGGTACAGGTTTGCCTGGGCGAACAAGCGTTGGCGCTGGGCGAGCTGGCCTACGTGAAGGATGGCGCCCGTGAGTATTCGGCCTTTGCCTATGACGCTGCATGGCTGTCGGCTGAACTGCGCTTTGCCGTCTCGCCCGACTTGCCCTTGGTGGGCGGCCACCAGGTTCACCGCGCGCCAGCGCCAAACGAGTCGGTGTTTCACCATGCCCTGGCCGACACCGAGCCCGATGCGTGGGGCCGGCGGGTCATTGCTCGCGCCCACGCCAAGGCGCGTAGCGCCAACCCCGCGTTGGCGGCACTCACCGCGTTCGACTACTTGGCTGCGGTAGATGACTTCAGCCGGTTGGGCGCGCTGCGCTTGCGCAGCAGTGATGGCAGCTACTTGGGCCACTTCAACCAGGCCGGGCCGCGCACGCCGCCCTTGGTGGACCTGGCGCAGTTGCTGCACGCCAGCCGCGCAGTGGAAGCCGGCACCGACACGGCGCAAGACCTGGCTTACTTGCGCGGCAAGGGCACCTCACTGGGCGGAATGCGGCCCAAATGCACGCTGCTTGATGAAGACGGCAGCCTGGCGCTGGGCAAGTTCCCCAGCCTGCACGATCAACGGCCCATCGAGCGGGGCGAGGTGTTGGCCATGCTGTTGGCCCAGCGCGCGGGCATCCACGCGGCCAAGGCGCGCCTGGTGCACGTGGGTGATATGGCTGATGTGCCGGTAGCGGTGATCACCCGCTTCGACCGCGGCGCAGACCATGGCCGCATCCCGTACCTCTCAGCCGCGTCCATGCTCTTGGCCAGGCGCGATGAAGACCGCAGCTACACCGAGCTGGCCGACGCCATTCGTGCCCAAGGGGCCACGCCCAGCGCCGACTTGGCCCAACTGTGGCGGCGCCTGGTCTTCAACCTGCTCATTTCAAACGTTGATGATCACTTGCACAACCTGGGCTTCTTGCATGTGGGCTGGGGCCAATGGCGACTGGCCCCGAGCTTCGACCTGAACCCCTTTCCCGACAAGGACCGTGAATCCAAGACCTGGCTGAGTGAAAGCGCCGGGCCCATCACCTCTTTGGCCATGCTCATGTCGCACGCGGCGTACTTTGACCTTCAGCCCGATTGCGCCTTGGCCGCGTTGGCGCAGGTTCATAGCGCCGTGAGCCAATGGCGCCAGGTGGCCGGCAGCGCGGAAGTGGGCATGACGCCCAGCGAACAAGCTGAGTTCGCGCCGGCCTTTGAGCACGGCGAGATGAGCGCTGCCAAAGAGCGACTGGCTTGAACCCGGGCTGCGTATCAGTGATGGGGTGAAAGGCCGGCGCCAAGGCTGCGATGAAACCGCCTGCGGCGACCCACTACCGAGTTCGCACTACCGAGTTCGCACTACCGAGGTCCCACTACCGAGGCGGCGCCGCAGCGTGCTGCGCCAGGTAGGCCACATGCGTGGGCATGATGTCAACGCACTGCTTGATCACGCCGGCCACGCTGCGCAGGAACTCACTCGTCTCGGCTTCTGTGTGGATGTCGGCCAGCGGGTGGTAGCCCGCCGGGCGCAGGCCCTGGCCATGCATCACCTGCAGCCAGGCCACCGGCGTGAACAGCTCGTTGGCCTCGCGGTAAATGCGCCCATGCTGCGCATACAACGCCATGCGCCGGCTCAGCGCATCGGGCACGGGCATGTCGCGGCAGTGGCGCCAGAACGGCGAATCGCTGCGCTGCGTAAGCTTGTCGTGCAGGATGATGAAGTCGCGGATGCGCGTGTACTCAAAGTCCATCTGCACATTGAATTCATCCCTGTCAGCGGCGCTGAAGTCTTGATCGGGAAAGAACTGAATGATCTTGTCGATGGCCGTTTGCACCAGGTGGATGCTGGTCGATTCGAGCGGCTCCAGAAAGCCGCTGGCCAGGCCCACGGCCACCACGTTGTGCTGCCAGTTCTTCTTGCGCTTGCCGGCGCAAAAACGCAGCAGGCGCGGCGCCGCCTGCGGCACGCCGTCGAGGTTGCCCAACAGCACCGCGGCGGCTTCGTCGTCGCTGATGAAGCGGCTGGCGTAGACATGGCCATTGCCAATGCGGTGCTGCAACGGAATTCGCCACTGCCAGCCGGCGCTGTGCGCGGTGGCGCGGGTATAGGGCGTGAACTCGCCGCCCAGCGCGCAGGGCACGGCCCAAGCACGGTCGCACGGCAGCCAGTGGCTCCAGTCTTCAAAGCCGGTGTGCAGGGTCTGTTCAATCAACAGGCCGCGAAAGCCGGAACAGTCGATGAAAAAGTCGCCCTCGACGCGCTGGCCGCTTTCAAGCACCACGGCCTCAATGAAGGCATCGAGCGCGCGCTGCATGACCTGCACGATCTTGCCCTGCACACGCACCACCCCACGCTGTTCGCTGTAGTGCCTCAGGGTCTGGCCGTACAGGCTGGCGTCGAAATGAAAGGCGTGGGCGATTTGCGCCAGCGGCGAATTCGGCCGGCCGGCGTCAGCGCGCATGAACTTGCCGGCGCGGCAGGCCATGCGGCTGATGGAATAACGTTCCAGATCAGGCGCCTTGCCGGCCAGGTACAGCTTGAGCCAATGTTGGTGAAAGTCGACTGCCCAACCGCAGCCCCTTGAGTTTGGCGGGGGGCAGGCCGCCAACAGCCCATTGGTGATGGATGACGCCGGCCCCTTCGTGCTGCCCTGAAGGCCGCTTGTTGGTGCAGGGGTTGGTGCGGGGGTTGGTGCGGGGGTTGGCGCCGCGGGCACGTAGAAAAAGTACACGCTCGGCCCGCACCACCATGCGCCACCTGGGAACCACGGTCGTGGCGAATCAGGCACTACGCTAAAGTCAGCTTGTTGTTTCACTACGTGTAGGCGGGTCGTCACGGCCGCCCATAAGGAGTTTTCGGGCATGGGTTTGGGTTTCCCGAGGCTGCTGGGCGACATCGGCGCCACCAACGCGCGCTGGGCCTGGCAAAGCGCTGCGGCCGCCCC